>NZ_JBICKE010000105.1:0-12819 GCF_043103865.1 Pseudomonas sp. yb_5 | reverse complement strand
ACCCGCGAAGAGGCCGGTCCTGCTGGCCAATTTCCACCCGCCGTTCCCCGTCGCTGCCGCCACCGTATTCGCGGGTAAACCCGCACCTCAAGGTGGCCGTGTAAACCTACGAAAAACGGGGCATGCCATTACTGGCATGCCCCGTTTTCATACAGCTGATGCGACTCAGGCGACCTTGACGATCCAGCCTGCCGGTGCCTCTACATCGCCGCTCTGGATACCGGTCAGCTCGTTGTAGAGCTTCTGGGTAACCGGGCCGACCTTTTCCAGGTCGTGGAACACGTGCAGCTTGCCGTTGTACTCGATGCCGCCGATCGGGGTGATCACGGCTGCGGTACCGCAGGCACCAGCTTCGACGAAACGGTCCAGTTTGCTGATCTCGACATCGCCTTCGATCACGGTCAGGCCCAGACGCGATTGCGCCAGTTCCATCAGCGAGAGGCGGGTGATGCCTGGCAGTACCGAGGCCGATTTCGGGGTGACGAACTCGTTGTTGGCGGTGATGCCGAAGAAGTTGGCCGAACCGACTTCCTCGATCTTGGTGTGGGTCAGCGGGTCGAGGTAGATGGCATCGGCGAAGTTGGCCTTCTTCGCTTCAGCGCCCGGCTGCAGACTGGCAGCGTAGTTGCCACCGACCTTGGCCGCGCCGGTGCCCTGTGGGGCAGCACGGTCGAAGCTGGAAATCTGGAAGCTGTGCGGCTTCATGCCACCCTTGAAGTACGAACCAACCGGGATGGCGAACACCGAGAAGATGAACTCGGGGGCGGTGCGCACGCCAATGTTGTCGCCGGTGCCGATCACGAACGGGCGCAGGTACAGGGCGCCTTTGCCGTGCGGTGGCACGAACGTTTCATTGGCCTTGACCACTTGCTTGCACGCTTCGATGAACACATCGGTCGGCACGTGCGGCATCAGCAGGCGTGCGCAGCTGCGCTGCATGCGGGCAGCGTTCTGGTCCGGGCGGAACAGGTTGATCGAGCCGTCCTTGCAACGGTAGGCCTTCAGGCCTTCGAAGCACTGCTGGCCATAGTGCAAGGCCGTGGAGCCTTCACTGATGTGCAGTACGTTGTCTTCGGTCAGGGTGCCCTTGTCCCACTCGCCATTGCGCCATACGGACAGGTAGCGTTTGTCGGTCTTGATGTAGTCGAAACCCAGCTTGTCCCAATTAATGCTTTCGTTGCTCATGACACCCTCATTGTCTTGCAAGTGCCCGATCGCTCGGGCTGCTGTTATATGCGCACCATGCCACCTTAATACATCCTTGGCGGATCGGGAACGGCCAGTCACGAATTGATAGGCTGCGATGCTTTTTTTTCGGTTTCTACAACCGCAAGTACTCATCCAGCGCCAGGTTTTCCAGCAATACCGCATCATGGGACGCCACTATCAGCGCCCCGCGAAACTGCCCAAGCATGCGTTCCAGGGCTGTCAGCGAAGGCAGGTCCAGGTGGTTGCCGGGTTCGTCCAGCAGCAACAGGTCGAGCGGCCGTTCGCGGTACAGCACGGCGGCCAGCGCCGCCTTCATACGCTCACCGCCGCTAAGCAGGCCACTGGGCAGTTCGATACGGGCCGCATCCAGGCCCAGTTGCGCCAGGCGGCTGCGCAATTTCCCCTGGGCCATCGTCGGGTTGGCTTGGCGTAGGTGTTCGAGCACGCTACGGTTGCCTGCCAGTGTGCTGCAGTGCTGGTCGAGCAGGGCGATCTCACCACTGAGGCGCACATTGTCGGGCGATGCCGGCAATTCCCCATTCAGCAGCCTGAGCAGGGTGGACTTGCCACTGCCATTGGTGCCGATCAGCCCTACGCGCTGGCCCAGGCACAAGCGCAGGTCAAGCGCTTTACGGGTGCCATGGGGCAAGCAAAGTGCCTGCAACGCCAACACTTCTCGGCCCGGATGACGCTGAGGTGTGGGCGTGTGCAAGGTAATAGCGCTGTTCGCGGGCGGCGTCACGCACTTTGCCCATAAGCGTTTGCCGAGCATCGCGATGCTCGCGGCGCTGCTTGCCGGCAGTGGCCTGGCTGCGCTCCTGCTTGCGGTCGACCAGAATCTTGGCCTGGTTGGCGTGCTTGGCTTGGCGCCCGGCCCGGGCCTGATGGCGCTCCAGGTCTTCGCGTTGGCGCTGCAGTTCACGGGCCTGTCGTTGCTGCGCCTGCTTCAGCCGGGCAAGTTGCTGCTGGGCCTGCGCCGTCTGGTTGGTTTTTTGCGCACTATAGAGGCTGTAGTTGCCACCATAGGCCTGCAAGCCCAGGCTGGATAGTTCGACAATGCGTGCCATGTGCGCCAGCAGGCTGCGGTCGTGGCTGATCACCAGCAAGCCACGGTCCCAGGCTTCGATCATGCTCAGCAACTGGGCGCGGGCGTTGCTGTCCAGGTGATTGCTTGGCTCGTCGAGGATCAGGTAATCGGCACCGCTGAGCCACGCGCCAATCAGTGCCACGCGCATGGCTTGGCCACCGCTCAGGGTCCGAGCGGGCTGGCGCCAGTCAAGTTGACCCAGGCCGTGGCCCTGAAGCTGCAGCTGCAATTGCTCGCGCATATCCCAGCGCTCGCCAACGGTGTCGAAATCCTGGGGCTCGATGCTGCCTTGCTCGATGCGCTCCAGCGCCGCAATCACCGGTCCCACTTGGGCCAGGTCGGCCAGCGTGGCGCTGCGCTCGATGACTTGCTGGTCCAGCAAATGGACAGGTCCGAGGCGCCGACAATGGCCGCTGCTCGGTTCACGCTGGCCGGCAAGAATCTGCCCTAGCAGGCTTTTGCCCACGCCATTGCGCCCGACCAGGCCGGTGCGGCGTTGGTCGAAGGTTTCGTTGAGGTTGCTAAACAGCGGCCTGCCATCAGGCAAGGCCAAGGAGACGCTGTCCAGCGTCAGAATCGACGTGTTCGTCATGCACAACTCCACAAATGCCGCGACATCTCCGGTACGAACCGGAGGCTGAAGACTGGCCGTCGAACAGACGGCGGCATCAATGGCGCATTGGACGAACACCTCGTAATTTAGAGACTGCGTAGCCTAACGGCCCTCTGGGGCCGGGTAAAGCACCGGCTGCCGGTTGGGGCTCAGCGCTGCGTCTGCAAGCGCTTGGCCCAGTCTCCGCCGTGGCCGTGCGCGCAGGCTTCTTCACTGTCGAATCGCACATGCCAGGCCGGATGGTCCAGCTCAATGCCGGCTTGCTCCAGCGCCAGGCCGGTAAGCGCCAGCATGCGCGCCTTCGCATCACCGACCACGGCCGCTGCCTTGTCGGCCTCTTGCTCGAATACCCAGGTGATACGCAGGCTGCTCGGAAAGTCCTCGGGGTCGAGGCGATGGGTAAGCCAACTGAAGCCGACAATTTCTGCCTTGGCGGCTTCGCAGGCATCGGTCAGGCACGCAACCAACTCCCGCTCCAGGCGGCTCATCTCGCGTTTGCCCAATGCCTTCACGGGTTGGCCTCGTCATTGATCTGCTGGCAAAAGCGCAGGCGGTTGCCGAACGGGTCCCATACCTGCATCTGCAGGCCCCAATCCAGGCGCTCGGCCTCGGGCCGGGCGAAACCGTACTGTTTACCCTGCAATTCACCCTCCAGCGCGCGCAGGTCGTCGAGGCGGGCGAACACGGTCGAGCCAGGGCAGGCATCGCCATGGTGCTCTGAAAGGTGCAGGATCAGGCCATCACGGTGGATCTGCATGTACAACGGCAAGTCCGGGCTGAAGCGGTGCTCCCAGTCCAGGCTGAAACCCAGGAAGTCGAGGTAGAACTCCTTGGCCTTGTCGATCGAGAATATGCGCAGTACAGGTATGGCGGGGGCGAGGGGCATGGTGCGTCCTTGACCGTGGATAAGGCGCCACTGTAGCGCACTTGCGCCCAGCGTTGTCGACCGGCCCCGCAGCAATGGTTGACCACCCGCCAGCCACTGCGTAGCCTTGCCACTTCGAGGTTCTTCGGCCTGGCCGAAGCTAAGACGGGAACGCGGTACAAGCCGCGGCTGCCCCCGCAACTGTAAGCACCGACAACGGATCGACACAGCCACTGCGCCAGCGCGCGGGAAGGCGTCATCCCGCCAGCCCGCCGTTCGACTGAACGGGGCATGGAACGGTGCAAGCCAGGAGACCTGCCTCGTCACGTTTTCGACTTTCAACCGGGCGGGGTGATCCGGTGGCGAACAAGCCCGGCCAGCCTGGCCTGCGGCTGTCGTCCTGCATGCCCGCGCCACACTGCCAAGGGCAATGCGACATGAAAACACTGGCCAAGCTCCCCGTCACCATCGTCACCGGCTTCCTCGGCTCGGGCAAGACCACCTTGCTGCGCCACATGCTCGACAACGCCCAGGGCCGCCGCATTGCGGTGATCGTCAACGAATTTGGTGAACTGGGCATCGATGGCGAAATCCTCAAGCAGTGCAGCATCGGTTGCACCGAGGAAGAAGCCAGCGGCCGCGTCTACGAGCTGGCCAACGGCTGCCTGTGCTGCACCGTGCAGGAAGAATTCTTCCCGGTGATGCGCGAGCTGGTGGCCCGCCGTGGCGACCTCGACCACATCCTCATCGAAACCAGCGGCCTGGCCCTGCCCAAGCCATTGGTACAAGCGTTCCAGTGGCCGGAAATCCGCAACGCCTGCACCGTCGATGCGGTCATCACCGTGGTCGACAGCCCGGCCGTGGCCGCTGGCACCTTTGCCGCCTACCCGGACCAGGTCGATGCCCAGCGCAAGCTCGACCCTAACCTGGATCATGAATCGCCCCTGCACGAGCTGTTCGCTGACCAGTTGGCCAGTGCCGACCTGGTGGTGTTGAACAAGGCTGACCTGATCGACGCCGAAGGCCTGGCCAAGGTGCGTGCCGAGGTGGCCGAAGAACTGCCGCCGGCGGTGAAAGTGATCGAGGCCAGCAGCGGCAAGCTGCCACTGGAGGTGCTGCTGGGCGTGGGTGCCGAGTCCGAGGCGCATATCGATGGCCGCCGAACCCACCACGATTCGCACCACGATGGCGACGATCATGACGATCATGACCACGACGCTTTCGACTCCATCTCCATTGACCTGCCTGAAGCCGACGAAAGCCTGCTGCTCGATGCATTGACCCAGCTGGTGGTGGAGTTCGGTATCCTGCGCGCCAAAGGCTTCGCCGCCATCCCGGGCAAGCCGATGCGCCTGCTGGTACAAGGCGTGGGCACCCGTTTCGACAAGCACTTCGACCGCGCCTGGCGCGCCGACGAGCCGCGCATCACCCGCCTGGTGCTGATTGGCCAGGACCTCGATGCCGCCCAGCTGGAAGCGCGCCTGCGCCAGGCGCTGGGCGCCTGACCCATGCACCTGCTGCGGACCCAGCCCGGTGGTTTCGTACCGGATGACAGCATTGCCGACCTCGGCCAGACACCCGCCGAGCTGGTGATTCTCTGCAGCGGCGATTCACACCTGGCATTGCTCGCCGACACCGCCGAGCAATTGCCCGAAGACTTTCCCAGCCTGCGCCTGGCCAACCCGATGCAGGTGCAGAACCATGCCTCGGTCGACCTGTATGTCGACCAGGTGCTGCGTCACGCCAAGGTCATCCTGGTGTCGCTGCACGGTGGCGTTGGCTACTGGCGCTACGGCGTCGAACAACTGGTCGAGCTGGCCGCCCGTGGCGTGCAGCTGATTCTGGTGCCGGGCGATGACCGCCCGGACCCGGAACTGACCAGCCTGGGCAACGTCCGCGGTGAGCAGGCCGAGCGGCTTTGGCATTACCTGCGCCAGGGCGGCAAGGCCAATGCCATTAACCTGTTCAACTGCCTGGCCAGCCAGTGGCTGGGCCGCGACTATGCCTGGGACGAGCCGCAGCCTTTGCCGCGCACCGCGGTATATCACCCCGCCAAGGGCAGCGCGACACTCGAGGACTGGTACCCGCACTGGCACCCCGAGCAGCCAGTGGCGCCGCTGCTGTTCTACCGTTCGCACCTGCAAGCGGCCAATACCGCGTTCATCGACGTATTCTGCCAGCGCCTGCAGGCTGCCGGCCTGAACCCGTTGCCGATCGCCGTGGCCAGCCTCAAGGAAAGCGCCTGCCTGGAACAGGTCGAAGCCTGGCTGGACGAGGTCGGCGCCGAAGTGCTGGTCAATACCACCGGTTTCGCCTTGTCCAGCCCCGAGCGCCCCAACCTGCGCCCGTTCCGCCGCGACATCCCGGTGCTTCAGGCCATCTGTGCGCAGGACAACCAGCCTGGCTGGGAGGCCAGCGAACAGGGCCTGGGCGCGCGCGACCTGGCCATGCACATTGCGTTGCCGGAGCTGGATGGGCGCATCATCACGCGCCCTGTCAGTTTCAAGGACATGGCCTGGCGCAGCGAGCGCAGCCAGTCCGACGTTGTCTGCTACCGCGCCCACCCCGAGCGCATGGACTTTGTCGCCGAGCTGGCCCGCCGCTGGGTCGAGCTGGCCCGCCTGCCCAATGCCCAGAAGCGTGTGGCCCTGGTGCTGGCCAACTACCCGACCCGCGATGGCCGCATTGGCAATGGCGTCGGCCTGGACACGCCCGCCGCCGCACTCAACATCCTCAAGGCGCTGCAGGCCGAAGGCTACCCGCTGGCCGAACTGCCGGGCAGCGGTACGCAACTGATCCAGCAGTTGCTCGGTGGGGTGACCAACGACCTCGACCACCTCGACCAGCGCCCCTGTGCCCAGAGCCTGAGCCTGGCCGATTACCAGCTGGCCTTCGAGCGCCTGCCGCAGGCCAACCGCCAGGCAGTGCTGGAACGCTGGGGGCCGCCCGAACAGGACCCGATGTACCGCAGCGGCCGGCTGATGGTTGCCGGCCTGCGCTTTGGTTTGACCTTCGTCGGTATCCAGCCGGCGCGGGGCTATCAGGTAGACCCCAGCGCGGTGTATCACGACCCTGACCTGGTGCCGCCGCACGGCTACCTGGCATTTCACTTCTGGCTGCGTCACGCATTTGCCGCCGATGCGGTGATCCACGTCGGCAAGCACGGCAACCTCGAATGGTTGCCCGGCAAAGGCGTCGGGCTGTCGGCGCAGTGCTGGCCGGACGCGCTGCTCGGGCCGCTGCCGAACATCTACCCGTTCATCGTCAACGACCCGGGCGAGGGCGCCCAGGCCAAGCGGCGCACCCAGGCGGTAATCATCGACCATCTGATGCCGCCGCTGACCCGTGCCGAAACCTATGGCCCGCTGCGCCACCTGGAACAACTGGCCGACGAGTTCTACGAAGCGCAGTTGCTCGACCCTCGGCGTGCCCGCGAGTTGCAGCGTGACATCCTCGAGCTGGTCAAGGCCAACCACATTGACCGTGAGTTGCAACTGGAAGGGCAACTGGACGATGCGGCGCTTTGGCTGCCGCGCCTGGATACCTACCTGTGCGACCTGAAGGAGTCGCAAATTCGCGATGGCTTGCACGTGTTTGGTCAGTCACCTGAAGGGCGGCTGCGCCTGGATACGCTGCTGGCGTTGTTGCGGGTCGAGCGTGGCGACGGCCGTGGCGGCAATGCCAGCCTGCTGCGGGCTTTGGCCAAAGCACTGGTGCCGGGCTGGGACCCGCTCGATTGCGACCTTGGGCAGCCGTGGCAGGGCATATGCCCTGAACAGCTGCAGGCCATGAGCAATGAACCCTGGCGCACCTGTGGCGATACCCGCGAGCGCCTTGAGCTGTTGGCACTGCAGGTGATTGGGCAGGCACTGGAGGGCACAGTACAGTTACCCGACCTGAGTGAGTGGCAACCGGTGCACGCTGTCGTGCAGGCCCTGTGTGAAGCGGTCGCACCCAGCCTGGACGCCTGCGGCACGGCTGAAATGCATGGCCTGCTGGCGGCACTGGCCGGGCGCTTCGTGCCCGCTGGCCCCAGTGGTGCGCCAAGCCGAGGGCGCCTCGATGTGCTGCCCACCGGCCGCAACTTCTATACCGTGGACGTGCGCAACCTGCCCACCACCACGGCCTGGCGCCTGGGCTTCGCCTCGGCCAGCCTGATCCTCGAACGCCATCTGCAGGACCACGGCGACCACTTGCGTCAGCTCGGCCTGTCGGTGTGGGGCACGGCGACCATGCGCACCGGCGGCGACGACATCGCGCAGGCCATGGCGCTGATGGGCGTGCGGCCTGTCTGGGCCACCGGCAGCCAACGGGTCGACGATTTCGAAATCTTGCCGCTGAGCCTTCTCGACCGCCCCAGGGTGGACGTGACCTTGCGTGTTTCCGGCTTCTTCCGCGATGCCTTCGGTAACCTGATCCGCCTGTTCGACGCCGCCGTGCAGGCAGTGGCCGCGCTGGACGAACCTGACGACCTCAACCCACTGGCTGCCCGTGTGCGCAGCGAGCGGGCAACGCTGCAGGCTCAAGGCATGGAGGCCGAGCAGGCCGCACGTCAGGCTGGCTGGCGGGTGTTCGGCGCCAAACCCGGGGCTTACGGTGCCGGGGTGCAGAACGCCATCGACGGGCGCTTGTGGCACAGCCGCGACGACCTGGCCGAGGTCTACCTCAACCACGGCGGCTATGCCTACGGTGGCAGCGACGACGGAACCCCGGCCCGCGCCCAGTTCGCCCAGCGCCTGGCCAAGGTGCAGGCGGTGCTGCAGAACCAGGACAACCACGAGCACGACCTGCTCGATTCCAACGATTACTACCAGTTCCAGGGCGGCATGCTGGCGGCCTCGGAAACCCTGTCCGGGGCGGTGGTGGCCAGCTACCATGGCGACCACAGCCAGGCCGACCGACCGCGCGTCCGTACCCTCAAGGAAGAGCTGAACCGGGTAATCCGTGCCCGTGCGCTCAACCCCAAGTGGATCGACGGGGTCAAGCGTCACGGCTACAAGGGTGCCTTCGAGATGGCAGCGACAGTCGACAACCTGTTCGCCTTCGACGCCACCACGCACCTGATCGACGATCATCATTACCAGGGGCTGGCCGATGCCTACGTGCTCGACCCGGCGACCCGCGATTTCATGCGCGAGCACAACCCCGAGGCCTTGCGCGACCTCACCGAGCGCCTGCTGGAGGCCCAGCAGCGCGGCTTGTGGCAGGCGCCGGGCGACTACCGCGAAGCCCTTGAGGAACAATTGCTCGACGGCGAGGAACAGGCTTGAAATGAGTGAACCCGTACAATTTCCGCTGGCGGCCGTGGTCGGTGCAGACGACCTCAAGCTGGCGCTGTGCCTGACCGCCATCGACCCCAGGATCGGTGGTGTGCTGATCGAAGGGCCGCGTGGCATGGCCAAGAGCACCCTGGCCCGTGGCCTGGCCGACCTGCTTGGCGAAGGCCCGTTCGTCACTTTGCCATTGGGCGCCAGTGAAGAGCGGTTGGTCGGCACCCTCGACCTGGATGCCGCGCTGGGGCAGGGCAAGGCGCAGTTTTCCCCGGGCGTGCTGGCCCAGGCCGACGGCGGTGTGCTGTATGTCGATGAGGTCAACCTGCTGCCCGACACCTTGGTCGATCTGTTGCTTGACGTGGCTGCCAGCGGCACAAACCGCGTCGAGCGTGACGGTATCTCGCACCGGCACAGCGCCCGCTTCGTACTGATCGGCACCATGAACCCGGAAGAGGGCGAGCTGCGCCCGCAGTTGCTCGACCGTTTCGGCCTGAACGTGGCGCTGGAGGGCTTACCGGAGCCCGAGGCCCGGCAGCAGATCATTCGCCGCCGCCTGGCCTTCGACAGTGACCCTCAGGCGTTCTGCGCACACTGGGCCCAGGCCCAGGCGCAGCTGCGCGAGCGCTGCCAGGCGGCGCGCCAGGCCTTGGCCGACATTGCCCTGGATGACCAGGCGCTGGCCTGGATTACCGAGCGCTGCTACGCCGCCGGCGTGGACGGCCTGCGCGCCGACCTGGTGTGGCTGCGCGCTGCGCGCGCCCACTGTGCCTGGCGCGGCGCTGCGGCTATCGAAGAAGTGGATGTCGAGGCGGTGGCCGAATTCGCCTTGCGCCATCGCCGCCGTATGACGCCCCAGGCCAACCCGCCGTCGGCGCCACCGCCGCCTGACCAGCAGCCTGGCGCCGGCAACCCGGGTGAACGGGGCGGGCAGGGCGACTGGGGGGCATTACCGGCGCAGCCGGTTGCCAGCGGCGCCCGCCGTGAGGTGCCGAACTGGGCAAAAAAGCCCTGAGCATCCCCCAGCCACCAGCCAAAGGGGCGGATGCCAGAGCGGGCATAGGCAAGCAGAACGGTACCCGCCGTGGCCCCGTGCATCATGCGGCGGTCGGCCGGGTGGCCTGGCTGCCGACCTTGCTCAAAGGGCGGCCGCGTCAGCGACAGGACCTGTGCTGGCAGCAGCGCAAGGGCAGGCCTGCAGAGTTGTGGCTGGTGATCGTCGATGCCTCGGCTTCAACCCGGCGTCATCAGGCGCTGGCGCAGACCAAAGGGTTGCTGGCGGCATTGTTCGACCAGGCCTATCGCCAGCGCGCCCGCTTGGCCCTGCTGACTGCCAGCGGGCGCACGCCACAGTGGCAGCGCCACGGGCTGAAAGCATCCGCTGCCTTGCAACCCTGGCTGCAGGCCTTGGGGGCCGGTGGGGGCACGCCGCTGATCGCCGCACTGGAGCAGGCGCGGCACTGGCTACAGGCGCGGCAGCGAGCCCACCCGCAAGAAGCCTTGCGTTGCCTGGTCTTCACCGACGGTCGCCTGCAGTACAGCAATATCGTGCAGCCGATGCCATGCGCCACGTTGTTGGTCGATATGGAGCTAGCGCCAGTGCGCCTGGGACGCGCGCAGCGTCTGGCAGAACAATTGCAGGCCGATTACCAGCATTTGCAACAATTCAAGGTGGTGGATTGAAAGGGCGGGTTGCGACACTATGTCGCAATCAGAAAAGTTGTCGCAACAGCAACAGAGAAGTTGCACAAGTGCGTGACAGTGCACGCACTTGTTGTGCCAGCCGATATTACTTTGGCATCGACCACGGTTGCAGGTCGTAACCCTTTTCACACAGTTCGGCGCGCACTTCTTCGATCAGGCTGGCCCATTGGGCCGGGTCGGAGTAGATGCGCGACGACACTTGCTTGGCGCCGATGCGGGTGCTGGTCCGGTCGATCACTGCCAGGCTCAGTTCACCAGTACCGTTGGGCGCATCCCAGGCTACGCACTGGAACGGTTCGAAGGCGTGGTCGGCAATCAGCAGTGCTTCGTTGACACGGAGCGGGGCATTCATGGTTCGGTCTCTCTATGGTCCCAAACATCGAAGTGAAGTCCGCGTTGCTTCAAAGTCGCCTCATGTATCGCGAAGTGCAGCGCGGGGTTGTGTGTACTGATGCTCGTTGTTAGTGGATAAGTCACACATTGGTTGTAAATTTTTTTCCAGGGGCGCCGCTGTTCTTGCCTGCGCCGCCTTGTGATGTCGATAAAGTGCGAAAATTCCCGTAGTGGTTTGTAAAAAAATGATTCGGCAGACAAACGGTACTGGGAACCGTCAACTTCGTTGCTACTGTTAAACGAGCGCCACAACTTGCTGTTTTACTTCAAAAAACCAAAAACTGGCGCCAAGGACCGGTCATGCAGCAGCCTGCCGCTCAACGCCGTTTGCTTATCGTCGACCCCTGCGACGATTGCCACCGTTTGTTACCTGGCCTGCGCAACGCAGGCTGGGATGTGGACAGCTGTCTGCTCGGGGCTGCGCTGGACCACACGTGCGATGTCGGGCTA
Organism: Pseudomonas sp. yb_5; assembly: GCF_043103865.1. Lineage (NCBI taxonomy): Bacteria > Pseudomonadati > Pseudomonadota > Gammaproteobacteria > Pseudomonadales > Pseudomonadaceae > Pseudomonas > Pseudomonas sp. yb_5. The sequence goes on along the minus strand of NZ_JBICKE010000105.1, from coordinate 1,228 downwards.
TTGCGCTTGCAGGCTTCGCACCTGAGGCACCCGGATGCGGTCAAGGACATGATCAAGCGCAGCAACACCGAATGGATTGCCGTGCTCAGCGCCGATCAGCTGCGCATGCCGGCGTTCGGCGATTTTGTGTGTGAATGGTTTTTCGACTTCCATACCCTGCCGTTCGACGTCTCCCGTGTGCAGGTAACCCTGGGCCGGGCCTTCGGCATGGCGCGCCTGCGCGGCAAGGGGGCTGTCAAGGTCGATGAGACGACCCATGAATTGCTCGGCGAAAGCCGGCCTATCCGCGAGTTGCGCAAGTTGCTGGGTAAACTGGCACCCACCGAATCGCCGGTGCTGATCCGCGGTGAGAGCGGCACCGGCAAAGAGCTGGTGGCGCGCACCCTGCACCGCCAGTCGCAACGCAGCGAGCAGCCGTTCATCGCTATCAACTGCGGGGCGATCCCCGAGCACTTGATCCAGTCCGAACTGTTCGGCCATGAGAAAGGCGCCTTTACCGGCGCCCACCAGCGCAAGGCCGGGCGTATCGAAGCGGCCGATGGCGGCACGTTGTTTCTTGATGAAATCGGCGACCTGCCGTTGGAGTTGCAGGCCAACTTGCTGCGTTTTTTGCAGGAGAAGCACATCGAGCGGGTGGGTGGCAGCCAGCCAATACCGGTGGATGTACGGGTGCTGGCGGCCACGCATGTGGACCTCGAGCGGGCCATTGAGCAAGGGCGTTTCCGCGAAGACCTGTATTACCGCCTGAACGTCTTGCAGGTGGTGACCGCGCCGTTGCGCGACCGGCATGGTGACCTGTCGATGCTGGCTAGCCATTTCGCCCATTTCTACAGCGTGGAAACCGGGCGTCGGCCGCGGTCGTTCAGCGACCATGCCCTGGCGGCGATGGGCCGGCATGACTGGCCGGGCAATGTGCGCGAGCTGGCCAACCGTGTGCGCCGCGGGCTGGTGCTGGCTGAAGGGCGGCAGATCGAGGCGCAGGACCTGGGGTTGCAGTTGCTCGACCCGGAACAACAGCCGCTGGGCACGCTGGAGGAATACAAGCACCGCGCCGAGCGGCAGGCGCTGTGCGATGTGCTCAACCGGCACAGCGACAACCTGAGCGTGGCGGCCAAGGTGCTGGGCGTTTCGCGGCCGACGTTCTACCGCTTGCTGCACAAGCACCAGATACGCTGAGCGCTGCTGAGGTACGCTTGCGCCGTTCTTTGAAGCCGCTCTTACACAAGCC
>NZ_JBICKE010000104.1:0-34904 GCF_043103865.1 Pseudomonas sp. yb_5 | reverse complement strand
CGGCTGCGCCGGTGTTCGCGCTAAACCCGCCCTACAAGGTCAGCGGGTAGCTGACGATCAGGCGCGTCTGGTCGAGATCACTGTTGAAGCTGCGCCGGTTGGCCGCGTTGTTCAGCCGGATGTTGAGGTTCTTCAAAGCCCCGCTCTGGAAGGTGTAGTTCACCTCGATATCGCGCTCCCACTCCTTGCCATTGCTGCCCGCCGCCGTGGTGGCATTCTCGCCGTGGCCGTAGCGCACCATGGCCAACAGCCCTGGCACACCCAGCGCGGCAAAGTTGTAGTCGTAACGCACTTGCCACGAGCGCTCGTCAGCATTGCTGAAGTTGCCGTTGAACATGTCATTGCCCAGGGTTCGCCCACTGCTGCCGTACACCGACATCCACTGGCTGTCGCCACTGACCTTCTGCAACCCCAGGTACAGCGTGTGGCCACTGTGCGAAGCTGACAGCAAGGCGTAGCCGGTGCGGCTCTGGATGTCGCCGATGCGCGCCTGCCCGTCATCCCGGTCAATGAAGTAGCCCAGGTTGGCCCCCAACCTCCACTCCCCTACCTGCTGGCTGTGCAGCAGGTTGAAGTAGCTTTGCTGGTAGATGTCCTCCAACTGCGCGTGCCAGGCGCCGATCAGTGTTCGCTGCTGGTTGAAGCGGTACTCGGCACCGGCGTAGTTGAAGCCGTCCGAGGTGACCCCGGGCGCGGCCCAGGCAGATAGGTCCTGCATGTCCGAAGAGTGGCGCAGGCTCACCTCGCGGTACTGGCCGGCCTGCAGGCTAAGGCCTGCGATTTCCCGCGAGTCGAGCATGGCGCCACGAAAGGTCTGCGGCAGCAGGCGACCATCGTCGTAGCGCAACAGTGGGACATCCGGCAACAACTCCCCCACCTTCAGCTCGGTCGCGGAAATACGCAGCTTCGCCGCCAGCCCTGCCCGACCGTAGTCGTCGGCCGCACGCCCGTCATCGTGCACCGGCAGCAGTTCTGAGCCACTGGTACCGCGGCCGCTGTCCAGTTTCACGCCGAACAGGGCGATACCGTCCAGGCCAAAACCGATCAGCCCCGGGGTATAGCCCGAGCTGAACTTGAAGATGAAACCCTGGGCCCACTCTTCAACCTTGCCCTTGGCGGCCCCCGGGTCGCGGAAATCACGATTGAAATAGTAGTTGCGCAGTGTCAGCCCGCCCTTGGCTCCTTCAAAGAAGCCCCCTTCATCGGCCCAGGCCGGCAAACCGAGACCAAACGCCAGCGAAACTGCCAGGGCCGAACGGGCCAGCGTACGAGTTGTATCCTTCATTATTATTGTTCTCCGCTTTCAATAGGCGCAGCAGGCCGCCCCAGGCCAGCCTGACCCGGAGCAGGAAGTTGCATTCAGATACCCCGGCCAGGCCGGGTTGCACTCAGTGACTCAGTGACTCAGTGCATCAGCAGGCAGGGTGGACGCCGGCTTGTTCATCGGGCGCAGCAACAGCAGGCAACCCGCGGCAAGCACGAATACGATGGCGAACACGCCATACAGATGCAGGGGTTGCCAGCCGCCATCGAGCAACACGCCAGCCACGGTCGGCGACAGGATCGCGCCCATGCGGCCGATGCCGATACCCCAGCCCACGCCGGTGGCGCGTACCGAGGCGTCGTAGACCACCGGCGACAAGGCATACAGCCCAGCCACGCAGCCGTTGGAAAACAGCCCGATCAGCAGCCCCAATGCCAGCGCCGCAGTGACCGAAGCTCCATTGGCCACGAACAGCACCAGCAGCGCTGCGGTAATGAGCATGAACAACGCCAGCACGCGAGTCAGTGGCCAGCGCGAAGCCAGGCCGCCGATCAGCGCCGCGCCAAGGATGCCGCCCACGCTCAACAGTACGCCGCCGGTGATGCCTTGCTGGGCCGACAAGCCGGAGGCCACCAGCAGTTTCGGCGTCCAGCTCATGACGAAGTAGAAGCCGAACATGACCAGGAAGAACAGCAACCAGATCACCAGCGTGGTGCGGCGCATGGCCGGCGCCAGCAGCTGCCTGAACCCGGTTTTGGCACCCTCTGCCCTTGCGGCAACAGCCGGCAGTTGCGCCAATACCGGCTGGCCGAGGCGCACGGCCAGACGGTTGACCCGGGCCAGAGCATTGGCCGGCCGGCGTGCCAGCAGAAAGTCCAGCGACTCTGGCAACCACAGCAGTACCAGCGGGATCACCAGTACGGTGACGATGCCGCCAAACAGAAATACCGAGCGCCAGCCCCAATGCCCCAGCAGCCATACCGCCAGCAAACCGCCCAGGGTCGCACCCAGCGCATAGCCAGTGGACTGCAGGCTCACCGCCAAGCCGCGCCAGCGTTTGCTGGCATATTCACTGGCAATCACATTGCTGCTGGCCAGGATGCCACCAATGCCCAGCCCAGTCAGACCACGCAGCAGCGCCAGTTGCAGCGGGCTCTGGCTAAGTGCCGAGAGCAGCATGCCGATACCGGACAGCGCCAGGCACAGCAGGATCAGCGGGCGTCGGCCAAAGCGGTCAGCCCACGGCGCGATAAACAGTGACCCGGCCGCCATGCCGAACAAGCCGGCACTGAGCAGAAGCCCTACCTGCGCCCCGTTCAGGTTCCACTCGGCAGACACCGAGGCAGCGGTGAAGGCCATGACCAGCACGTCGAAGCCATCGATCATGTTGAGGATGATGCAAATACCAATGGCCAGGCACTGAAAGCGACCCATCGGGTCGTTGTCCAGACGTTGCTTGAGATCGGTATTCATGGGGTCACCTGCCGGCCAGGCTTGGCCACAGGCGAGAAGAACGATGCGCACACGCAGGCGCAACGGGAGGAACCCTGACGGTTCAGTGCCGCTGGATAGCCATTCATGACTGGACCCTTTTTGTAATTGTTATCGCATACGGCAGGAGGGCTCCGGCCGTTGTCAGGCGCTAATCAACCAGATAATGGATCCACAGACAACGTGACGAAAGCACTGCCTAACAATCAGGCGCAACCAATTTCAGTTCATTGCTAGGAAAAATCATATTTTTTATAAATAAATTCAATAGTTTAGGAATTTACAACCAACGAAACTTGATGTTCGGTTACCGAACAGAATCGATCTGTGGATCCACAAATCATCAAAAACCACCCCTGACTCGCCATCATGACTCCGCAATGAACAAATCTTCATATTCCCCCTCAGCGCCCGGATCATGGGGCACACAGCCGATGCCAGCCAGCCGGCAGCCGGGGCTCGTCTTGAGGGGGCAGTACGGGTTGCGTAGCATCCGCGGCCCGATCGCGCGCGTACTGCTCCCCCCCCAGGATCGACTCACTGATGCCGCAACCTATCCCTCTAAAGGACCACGAAAAGGAAAAACATCTGGTCAACCGTCGGCTTCTGGCCTGCGCCGCCATGGTGTTCAGCCTGTGTGCCGTCCTGGTTGGCCGGCTCTATGTGCTGCAAGTGCTACAGCACGACCAGCAAACGGCCGTGTCGGAAAACAACCGCGTGCACGTGTTGCCCATCGCCCCCGAACGCGGGCTGATCTACGACCGCAACGGCGTGGTACTGGCGGACAACAAGCCCAGCTTCGACCTGACCATGACCCGCGAGCGGGCCGGCGGCGACTCGGCCAAAGTGCTCGACACCCTGACGCAGGTGCTGGGCCTGACCGAAGACGACCGTAAGCAGTTCGACAAGGACCTGCGCCGTGGCCGCAAACCGTTCGAGCCCGTGACCCTCATGGTGGGTTTGAGCGAGAAACAGATCGCCCTGGTCGCCGTGAACCAGTTCCGCCTGCCAGGCCTGGATGTAGAGCCGCAATTCATCCGCGAGTACCCACTGGCCGAGCATTTCGCTCATTCAGTGGGCTATGTGGGGCGCATCAACGAGAAAGAAGCCAAGACGCTCGACAGCACGGAGTACCGCGGCACCCAATCGATTGGCAAGACCGGCATCGAGCGCTTCTACGAAAGCCAGCTGCATGGCCACGTGGGCTACGAAGAGGTCGAGACCAACGCTCAAGGGCGGGTGATGCGTGTACTCAACCACAAGGCCCCGACCCCAGGGCAGGACATAGTGCTCACCCTGGACGCCCATTTGCAGGTAGCCGCAGAAAAAGCGCTGGGTGACCGCCGTGGCTCGGTAGTGGTGCTGGACCCGGCCAATGGTGATGTCCTGGCGATGGTCAGCAACCCCAGCTTCGACCCCAACCTGTTCGTCAAGGGCATCAGCTTCAAACAGTATGCCGCGCTGCGCGACTCCATCGACCGCCCACTGTTCAACCGCGTCCTGCGCGGCCTGTACGCGCCCGGCTCGACCGTGAAGCCTGAAGTGGCGATCGCTGGCCTCGACAGCGGGGTGATCACTCCGGGCAGCCGGGTGTTCGACCCGGGCTACTACGAACTGCCCAACTATCACCACAAGTACCGCAACTGGAACCGCAGCGGTGACGGCTGGGTGGACATGTACACCGCCATCATGCGTTCCAACGACACCTACTTCTACGACCTGGCGCACAAACTGGGCATCGACCGCCTGCACGACTACATGGCCGAGTTCGGCCTGGGCCAGAAGGTGTCGCTGGACATGTTCGAGGAGGCCTCCGGACTGATGCCCTCGGCCGAGTGGAAGCGCGCTACACGGCGCCAGGCCTGGTTCCCGGGCGAGACGCTGATCCTGGGCATTGGCCAGGGTTACATGCAGGTCACCCCGCTGCAGTTGGCCCAGGCCACCAGCCTGCTGGCAAGCAAGGGCGTGTGGCACCGCCCGCACCTGGCCATGACCGTGGGCGGCGACACACCAGTCGACACCCACCCCATGCCCAACATCGTTCTGCACGACAAGCATGCCTGGGACCAGGTCAACCAGGGCATGCAGATGGTCATGCACGACCCGCGCGGTATTGCCCGCGCCGCGGCAGCCGGTGCGCAGTACCGGATTGCCGGCAAGAGCGGTACCGCGCAGGTGGTGGCGATCAAGCAGGGTGAGCGTTACAACCGCAACAAGACCCTGGAGCGCCACCGCGACAATGCCCTGTTTGTCGGCTTTGCTCCGGCCGAGCATCCCAGCGTGGTGGTGGCGGTGATGATCGAGAACGGCGAGGCTGGGGGCCGGGTCGCAGGGCCGGTGGTACGGGAGGTGATGGACGCCTATCTACTGGATGAGCAAGGGCACCTGAAGCCGGAGTATGCGGGCGGCGCACCCACTCGGGGTGTGCCACACACTTGATTTTGCGCGGCCGCTGTGGAGGCGGCCTTAGCCGCGAATGCGTCAGGATGCCGTGCGCGGCATCAGCTCATACGGGTGTTTCCACCCCGGCAGCGCCTGAATGCGGGCTTTCCACGCTTCGATGTGGTTGAACTCTGCCAGCGGAATACCGGTGTCTTCTGGCATGAACACATACCCCGCCAACGACAGGTCGGCGATGGTCAACCGGTTACCGATCATGAATGGCATCTTCGCCAGGTGCGCGTCGACAATACGGTAAGCCGCCGTGGCACGCTCGCGCAGGAACCTCGTGACATCGGTTTCACCAGTATTCTTCAGGCAGAACAGAAAGCGCAGCACAGCGTAGTAGCTGGTGAACTTATGGTTGTCGAACAGCATCCAGCGCCAGATCTCGCGTTTTTCGTCTTCATCGCGGGGCCCGAACTGGCCGGTCTGTTCAACAAGGTATTCCAGGATCAGCGCAGATTGGGTGAAACGCTTGCCAGCGTGTTCCATCACCGGCACCTCGCCCTGCTCGTTCACCTCATCGCGCCAGGCTTGCTCACGGGTCTGGCCATGGAAGAAGTCGACGAACACCGGCTGCCAGTTCTGGCCGGTGAGTTCAAGCATGAGCGCAACCTTGTAGGCGTTGCCGGATTCGGCAAAGCAATGCAGCTTGTAGTCGGACATGGGCGAACCTTCAGTTTCCTTTGAATGATCGGCAGGGCCCTCTGCGGGTTTGCCCGCGAAGCGCCATCCACCCAAGCAAATCACGCGCATCCCGACGCGGTCAATCCATGACGCGCTCCGTCGGTACCTTGAAAACCGTGAGTTCAGCCACCTCGTCAGCAGCAGGTGCACTTTCACCCTCGACACTCTCCAGCCAGGAGCAGGGAACTACCTGAACGCCCCGGCCGTCTTAGAAACTGAGTGGTTTATTTCCCTGTGCTCACGCTACTGGAGAACACAACATGCGCCACCTACTGCTCGCCCCTGCGCTGCTGCTCCTGATGCCTGCCGGCGCTGCCCTGGCCCGCGTCGATGCGGGCGACGTCGCCACCTCGGCCGGTATTTCCGCTTCGCTGTATTCGACCTTCAAGGATGACAAACGGATCATCCCGGCCCGTGACGAACTTTCAGCGTTCGTCGCCAGCGGCGGTGCCATCCGCGGCGCCTATGTGGAGTCGGCGCTTGAACAGGCCCGCAAGGACCATCCAGGGCTGCAGGCCAATGATGAAGAACTGGCCCGGGCCATCCTGTCGCAGGATGACCCTGTGGCTGACCACTGACCATTGCGTAAACCTGTACCGCCTTTCGCAGCGGTTCGACGCAAAAGGGCGGTACAGGGCCACCTCACCCCCAGCCATCCATGCGCATGGTCGCCCTGACCAGGCGCTGCTCTTCCTGCTCGATCTCCCGCAAACTGTCGCGTATACCGTTGATATGCTCACGCGCCGCCCGCTGCGCCTGCTCGGGCAGTTGCTCCATCACCGCGTGGTACAGCCGCGCATGCTGCCGATCAATCTGGCGTTTTTGTGCTGGCCGGCAATACAGGTTGTTGACCGAAGCAAACACGGTGCTCAACGTCAGGTCACTGAGCGATTGCAGGGTATGCACCAGCACCGGGTTATGCGACGCCTCACTGATTGCCCGGTGAAAGGCATGGTCACGACGGGCATGCTCACGGGCATCCAGCGCCTGCGCAGCCTCGTGCGCAGCCAGCATTGCTTCATAGCGCCGGCGGATCAGCAGGCGGTCGACGTCGGTAGCGCGCAACGCAGCCAACCGCGCCGACTCAGCCTCCAGCAACGCCCGGACCTCCAGCAGGTCGAACAGCGTACGCGGTTGCGAACTGAACAGGTGCATCAAAGGCGTAGCACCCGCCGGCCCGGTGAGATCGGCGACGAACGAACCCCGCCCCTGTTCGGTGTCGATGATGCCGCGCCCACGCAAAATGCGCAGGCCCTCCCGCAACGCCGAACGTGAACAGCCAAGCTTCTCCACCAGCCGCCGCTCCGACGGCAGCGCCTGGCCCACCTTGAGCACACCTTCGACGATAAGCCGCTCGACCCGTTCGGCCACCTGGTCGGCGACCTTGACCTTGCCTTCAGTACCCACTGCACACACTCCTGCTGGTAGGACCACTTTGACTTATAGCGCCAATCTAGCCGGACAGAGCCGTGAGTAAACAGCATTGTCCGAAGAAACTGGTAGGACCAGTCAACATCTCACTCGACCCCGGCCGCTAGCACGCGCACGCTGCAACGGTGACCGCTTTGCCAACAACAATAAAAACCGTTGCCGAGTGAGCCGATGACTATCCTGTACGACGAACGCGTCGATGGCGTACTGCCTGACGTGGACCGGGCCGCCCTGTTGCAGGCGCTGCGCGACGCCCTGCCGGACCTTGAAATCCTGCACCGCGATGAAGACCTCAAACCGTACGAATGCGACGGCCTGTCGGCCTACCGCACCGTGCCACTGCTGGTGGCGCTGCCCGAGCGCCTGGAACAGGTGCAGACGCTGCTGAAGCTTTGCCACCAGCGCGGCGTACCGGTGGTTGCGCGTGGCGCCGGTACCGGCCTGTCGGGTGGTGCCCTGCCGCTGGCCAAGGGCATCCTGCTGGTGATGGCACGCTTCAACCGCATCCTTGAGGTCAACCCGCAGGGGCGCTACGCCCGCGTGCAGCCGGGCGTACGCAACCTGGCCATTTCCCAGGCCGCCGCCCCCCATGGCATGTACTACGCACCAGACCCTTCCTCGCAAATTGCCTGCTCAATCGGGGGCAACGTCGCCGAAAACGCCGGTGGTGTGCACTGCCTCAAGTACGGCCTGACCGTACACAATGTGCTCAAGGTGGAAATCCTCACCGTCGAGGGCGAACGCCTGAGCCTGGGCAGCGATGCCTTGGACAGCCCTGGCTTCGACCTGCTGGCATTGTTCACCGGCTCCGAAGGCATGCTCGGTATCGTCACCGAAGTCACCGTCAAGCTGCTGCCCAAGCCCCAGGTGGCGCGGGTGATACTGGCCAGTTTCGAATGCGTCGAGGACGCCGGCCAGGCAGTCGCCGACATCATCGCTGCCGGCATCATTCCCGGCGGCCTGGAGATGATGGACAACCTGGCGATCCGCGCCGCAGAAGACTTCATCCATGCCGGCTACCCGGTGGACGCGGCGGCGATCCTGCTGTGCGAACTGGATGGCGTGGAAGCCGATGTTCACGACGACTGCCAGCGCGTCGCCGCCGTGCTGACGCAAGCCGGGGCCCGCGAGGTGCGCCTGGCCTGCGACGAAGCCGAGCGCGTTCGCTTCTGGGCCGGACGCAAGAACGCCTTTCCGGCCGTGGGGCGCATCTCCCCGGACTACTACTGCATGGACGGCACCATCCCGCGCCGAGCATTGCCACGGGTGCTCAAGGGCATCAGCGACCTGTCCGCGGAGTACGGCCTGCGGGTGGCCAACGTATTCCATGCCGGCGACGGCAACATGCACCCTTTGATCCTCTTCGATGCCAACCTGCCCGGCGAGCTGGAGCGTGCCGAAGCGATCGGCGGCAAGATTCTGGAGCTGTGTGTGAAGGTGGGCGGCAGCATCACTGGTGAACACGGCGTGGGACGCGAGAAGATCAACCAGATGTGCGCGCAGTTCAACAACGACGAAATCACCCTGTTCCACGCGGTGAAGGCCGCCTTCGACCCCCAGGGCCTGCTCAACCCCGGCAAGAACATTCCCACCCTGCACCGCTGCGCCGAATTCGGCGCCCTGCATGTGCACCATGGGCAACTACCCTTCCCCGAGCTGGAGCGCTTCTGATGAGCATGGACCGCGACATGAGCCAGGGGCTGTTGGAACAAGTCAACCAGGCGCTGAACGAAGGTACGCCGCTGCGTATCCAGGGCAGCAACAGCAAAGCGATGCTCGGCAACCCGGTGGCTGGCGAAGTACTCGACACCCGCAACCACTGCGGCATCGTCAGCTACGACCCCACCGAGCTGGTACTCACGGCCCGCGCCGGTACCCCCCTGCGCGAGATCGAGGCAGCCCTGCACGAGGCTGGCCAGATGCTGCCCTGCGAGCCACCCCACCTGGGCCCCGATGCCACCTTGGGCGGCATGGTCGCGGCAGGGTTGTCTGGCCCTCGACGGCCGTGGGCCGGGTCGGTGCGCGACTTTGTACTGGGTACACGGGTGATCACCGGCCACGGCAAACTGCTGCGCTTTGGTGGCGAGGTGATGAAGAACGTCGCCGGCTACGATGTGTCACGCCTGATGGCGGGCAGCTTCGGATGCCTGGGGCTGCTGACCGAAGTTTCGCTGAAAGTGCTGCCACGGCCACGCCTGTGCCTGAGCCTGCGCCTGCCGATGGGCCGCAATGAAGCGCTGGCCGAGCTGGCCGAATGGGGCCAGCAACCGCTGCCGATCAGCGCCGCCTGCCATGACGGCGAAACGCTATACCTGCGCCTGGAAGGCGGCGAAGGGTCGGTGCAGTCGGCACGCCAACGGCTGGGGGGCGAAACACTCGATAACCGCTTCTGGAGCGACCTGCGCGAGCAGCGCCTGGCGTTCTTTACCGACGCCGCCCCCCTGTGGCGCCTGTCCGTACCCACCATCACCGGCGAGCTGGAAATGCCCGGCCAGCAACTGATCGACTGGGGGGGTGCCCAGCGCTGGCTCAAGACCCGCGCACCGGCGCAGGCCATTCGCGACCAGGTCGCCAAGGTAGGTGGCCACGCCACCTGCTACGCCCCCGGTGCAGCCAGCAGCCCGCCGCTGCCGGTTGCACTGATGCGCTATCACCGCGCCCTCAAGCAGCAGCTCGATCCCCAGGGGGTGTTCAACCCTGGTCGCCTGTACCCGGACCTGTGAGACCAGCCCATGCAAACCAACCTTAGCGAAGCATCGCGCCGCCTGGCCCGCGCCGACGAAGCCGAGCGCATCCTGCGCACCTGCGTACATTGCGGTTTCTGCACCGCCACCTGCCCTACTTACCAGTTGCTGGGCGACGAACTGGACGGCCCGCGCGGGCGAATCTACCTGATCAAGCAGATGCTCGAAGGCGAGCCGGTCACCGCCAGTACCCAATTGCACCTGGACCGCTGCCTGACCTGCCGCAACTGCGAAACCACCTGCCCATCCGGGGTGAAGTACCACGATCTGCTGGACATCGGCCGCGCGGTGGTCGAGCAGCAGGTGCCACGCCCGCTCGGCCAGCGCCTGTTGCGCCTGGGCCTGCGTGCGGTGGTGCCGCACCCGGCACTGTTCAATGCCCTGACCCGCAGCGGCCAGGCGCTGCGTCCGCTGCTACCGGCCTCAGTCAAACGCAAGTTGCCGGCGCAGGTCACCACACCCGGCCAGCGTCCGGCAGTGCGCCACGCGCGCCGGGTACTGATGCTGGAAGGCTGCGTGCAGCCGGCCCTGTCACCCAATACCAATGCCGCTGCTGCGCGGCTGCTCGACCGCCTGGGCATCAGCGTGCAACCGATCCGGCAAGCCGGATGCTGTGGCGCGGTGGACTATCACCTGAATGCTCAGGCGCAAGGTCTGCAGCGGGCACGGCGCAATATCGACGCCTGGTGGTCCGCCATCGAAGCGGGTGCCGAGGCTATCGTGCAGACCGCCAGCGGCTGTGGTGCGTTTGTCCGCGACTATGGGCACCTGCTGGAAAAAGACCCCCATTACGCTGCCAAGGCCGCCCGGGTCAGCGCCCTTTCCCGCGATCTGGTGGAAATCTTGCGCGATGAGCCGATCGAACAATTGGCCCTGTGCGCCGAACAGCGCCTGGCCTTCCACTGCCCATGCACCCTGCAGCACGCCCTGAAGCTGGGCGGTGCGGTAGAAGCGTTGCTGACGCGGCTCGGCTTTACCCTGACCTCGGTGCCCGATGGTCACCTGTGCTGCGGCTCAGCGGGGACCTATTCGCTGACCCAGCCTGAACTGTCACTGCAACTTCGCGACAATCGTCTGAATGCGCTGGAAAGCGGTAAACCGCACCTCATTGCCACAGCCAATATAGGCTGCCAGGCCCACCTCGACGGGGCTGGACGCACGCCCGTGCGCCACTGGATCGAAATCGTCGAAGCAGCCTTGAACCCGGAGCCCGCCCATGCATAGCAAGTTCGTTATCGGCCAGACCGAAATCGCCCGCGTACTGACCGCCGCCCGCCAGGAAGCCCAGGCCCGAGCATGGAGCGTGACCATCGCCGTGGTCGACGACGGCGGCCACCCACTGGCCCTGGAACGCCTGGACGGCTGCGCGCCGGCCAGTGCCTATATCGCGCTGGAAAAAGCCCGCAGCGCCGCACTGGGGCGCAAAGAGACGCGGGATTATGAAGAGATGGTCAATGGCGGCCGTACGGCATTCGTGACCGCGCCCCTGCTGACCAGCCTGGAAGGTGGGGTGCCGCTGCGGGTGGAAGGCCAGGTGGTGGGTGCCATCGGTGTATCAGGCGTCAAATCCGAACAGGATGCCCAAGTGGCCAAGGCTGGGGCTGCCGCCTTGTAGATCCTGGGATTCGACCCCGCCTCCGCACCTTAAAGGCATTTCCTACACGAGCCTCAGAAGCGCCTTACTTGATGTCCCTACCCAGAGAAAACATGATCGGCGCTGGAGGACGCAAGGTCGCGATCCAGAGGAGGCTCCGCATGCACCCGTACGCCCGCCCCATCGCCGAACTGCGCAGCAGCCTGCGCGAAATGTTGGCCCATGACATGACCAACCCCGACAACGACCCGCACTTGTCGGGGGTCATGTTCTTCTGCGTCACCGATGAACATTCCCGGCAATTGATCGAACGCATCGAGTTGCTGGCCAGCGAGGTGTTCTTCGACGCGAACGGACGGGCCATTTCAGAGCATATGAAGGCTTCGACGGTAGAAGGCGTGCGCATCAAGCGCAACCGCAACGCGCCGGAAGATGAAACCGTGATACGCATTGCCCTGGCAGAAAAAGGCTACATCACTGTCAGCACCGCCCGGCTCTGAGCGGTTGGCTTGGCATCATCGTAGCCGGTGACAAGCACCTGAGTCGCAGCCAATCCGCTATCCTGAGCAATCCTCCGCTCCGGACCCGCCCATGGAACTGCACATTCGCCTGGAGGGCCGCAAAGGCCTGGCCGATCAGCTTTACCAGCAACTGCGCGACGGTATCGACAGCGGCCACCTGGCCGCCGGCACCCAACTGCCGCCCACCCGCCTGCTGGCTGAACAACTGGGCGTATCGCGCAAGACCGTGGCCGAGGCCTATTCGCGGCTGACCTACGACAACCTGCTCAACGGCGTGGTCGGCCGTGGCACATTCGTCACCCCACGCCATCCGCTGCGCAGCACCGAATCAGCCACCATCCCCCTGGCCGGCGGCGCCTCCCTCGAGCGCTGGCAGCAGCGCGCCACCGTGCTCAGCCAACGCCAGTTGCAGGCGCCATCGCGCTATGACTTCGTCGGTGGTGCTTCGAGCAAGGCCCAGTTCCCCTTCGACCAGTGGCGCAGTTGCCTGAACTACGCCCTGCGCCGTAGCCAGCGCCACCCCGAGCGACAATTCCCGGCTCAGGGCTTGCCGGAACTGCGCGAAGCCATTGCCCACCACATCGCCTACTCGCGCGGGGTGCACTGCAGCGCAGCCGACCTGCTGGTGTGCAACGGCGCCCAGCAGGCGCTGGACCTGATCGCCCGGGTGCTGGTCGAACCGGGCTGCCAGGTGGCCATGGAGGATCCCGGCTACCCGCCAGCACGGCAGTTGTTCCTGGCCCTGGGTGCACGCCTGCAATCGGTGCCAGTGGATGATGAGGGCCTGTGCGTGGAACAGATCGCCGACGGCACCCGGCTGATCTACGTAACACCCTCGCACCAGTTCCCGCTGGGCATGCCGATGAGCGAGCCACGCCGGCATGCCCTGCTTGCGCGGGCCGCCGAGCTGGGTGCACTGATCATCGAAGACGACTACGACTGTGAATTCCGCTACCACGGGCCAGCCTCGGACGCGCTGCAGCGCCTGGACCGGCATGGGCTGGTAGCCTACGTCGGGACCTTCTCCAAGACCTTGCTGCCCGAGCTGCGCCTGGGCTATGCCGTATTACCGCCTGCCGTACTGCAGGCCGCTTGCGTGGCCAAGCACCTCAGTGACTGGCACAGCCCTACCCTGCTGCAGTGGGCGCTGGCGCGCTTTCTTGGCGAAGGCCACCTGAACAAGCACATCCGCCGCTGCCACGAGGTCTACAGCGCACGCCGCGAGCGCATCCTGGCGCGCCTGGGTGGCGATCTGGCACCGTGGTTCCGCGCCATCCCCGCCAGCGCCGGCTTCCACCTCAGTGCCTTGGCTACACACGGGGTGGATGTGGAACTGCTGGCCAACCTCGCGCGCAAGGTAGAGGTCGGCCTGTATTCGCTGGCACCCTTCTTCAGCGAGGCGCCGGTACGCCCGGGGCTGTTGATGGGCTTCGGCGCCATCGAACTGCTGGATATCGACCCGGCGCTGGACCGGGTACGCGATACCCTGCAACGCCTCAGTTGACCGGTGCGGCGTTGCCGGTTGCAGCCGGCCGTGCGATGGCCGCCGCATAGCCGCGCGGGTTGAAGCACGCAGTCACCAGCAGCATTGCCAGCACGGTCACGGTCAACAGCGTCCACGAAGCCTGGAAGTCGCCACTGACATCCCGCAACCAACCGGTGATATACGGCACGATGCCGGTGATGATAAAGCCGATGCCCTGTACGAACGCCGCCAGGCTGCCGGCCTCGGCAGGCGTTTTCAGGTGTTCCAGGGTCAACGTCAGGCACTGGCTGAAGCAGGCACCCAAGCCAAAGCCGATCATGGCGACCCAAAGCCCGGAAGCCCCCGCAGGTACCAGCAAAAGACCCAGGAAGCCCGCCAGCTGGATCGCCAATGCCAGGGACAGACCGGGGCGCCTGTCTGCCCAACGTCGCAGCAGCAGCGGTAGGCCAAGCGCACCGAGCACCTGGAAGACGGTCATCAGGCCCACCAGGTCGGCACCGCCCTGAGCACTGCCGCCGTGCTCGATGTGGTAAGCCGGCAACCAGGCCACCATGCTGGTGTAGCCGCCGTTGATCAGGCCGAAGTACAGGGCCAGCAACCACGCCCGGCGACTGCCGAACCAGTGCCCGCCAGTGGCCGTTCCCAGCTTCGGCGCCTCCTGCCTTGGCCGCAGCACGGCCCACGCCAGCAACGCCAGCACGGCCGGGACCGCCCATACGCCCAAGCCCGCCTGCCAGTAGCCGAAATGGCCGCTGATGTGTGGCCCGAGTACTGCAGCCAGGCCGCCGCCGCTCATCAGTGCCGCCGAGTACAGCCCCATCGCCCCGGCCAGACGCCCGGGGAACCAGCGGTTGACCAGCCCCGGCATCATGCCCTGCACCACCGCCACGCCCAGGCCAGCCACCAGCGCACTGGCGATCAGCGCCCAGGCGCTATCCAGTTGCAGGCGCCACAGGCAGGCCAGGGCAATCGCGGCCAGGCCCGCAAGCATGCCGCCGTGCTCGCTGACCCAGCGTCGCAGCCACGGTTGCAACAAGGGCACCAGGCCCATGCACAGCACCGGTAGCGCCGTCAGCAGGGCAGCCTGCTGGTAACCCAGGCCGGTGCTGGCGCGCATGGGTTCGAGTAACGGGCCGATACTGGTCAGGATCGGCCGCAGGTTCAACGCCAGCAGGATCACCAGCAACAGGTTCAGTGCAGCTCTCATTGTGAATCGGTTCTCTTGAAGCAGGAACTGGCCATTATCCCGGCTCGGCTGACTTGGCAGAAATGAAGAGATTGGATGCAGGTCAGTGGCCACCTGAATGGGCGATTGGCCTCCCGCTTATGCGCAAAATTGGCTATCGGGGTGGCCAATGAGCGGCGCTACAGTAGCGCCCTACCCCCGCACGTTGGAGACTGCCATGCACAACCGTATCGAATGGGCCAAACACGCCCCACAAGCCTACAAAGCCATGGTCGGCCTGGAGCAGGCCCTGGCCAACAGCGGCCTTGAGAACTCGCTGCTGGAGCTGATACGCCTGCGCGCTTCGCAGATCAACGGCTGCGCCTACTGCGTCAACCTGCACGCCAACGATGCGCGCAAGGCCGGTGAGACCGAAGCACGCCTGCAGACCCTTTGCGTGTGGCAGGAAACCAGCTACTTCACACCGCGTGAACGTGCTGCGCTGGCCTGGGTCGAGAGCCTGACCCGCTTGCCTGAACAGGGTGCGCCGCAGGGGCAATATGAAGCCCTGCAGGAACACTTCGAGCCAGCCGAAGTGGCCAACCTGACCTTGGCAATTGCCACCATCAATGCCTGGAACCGGTTCGGCGTCGGCTTTGCCATGGTGCCGGCCTGATTCTTTCGGGTGGCCTGTGCTGGCCTATTCGCGGGCAAGCCCGCTCCTACAATTCATGCCCGCCCCCACAATTCTGTTCGTGCCCTGTAGGAACGGGTTTACCCGCGAACACCGGCAGAGCCGGTGCCATCCACCGCGTTGGTTTCTTCGCGGGCATGCCCGCTCCCACAGGTAGAACGCAGGCCGGCCAACCGTGCCCGGTAGCTCCCAGGGCTCTGTCCGGTCCACTTCTTGAACGCCCGGTGGAACGCACTCGGTTCCTGAAACCCCGCCTGCTCGGCAATTTCGGCGATGCTCAACGCCCCTTCGCGCAACCGCTCGAAGGCCATGGCCCGGCGCACTTCATCCTTGATCTGCTGGTACGAACGCCCCTCCCGCTCCAACTGCCGGCGAAAGGTACTGGCACTGATCCCCTGCTGCTGCGCCAGCGCGGCCAATGTCGGCCACTGCCCAAAGCGCAATGCCCGCAGGTGCCGATACACCTCAGCCACCAGCCCGTTCTGATTGCGAAAGCGGATCACCAGGCCCTGCGGCGCACTGCGCAGGAAGGTCTTCAAAGCCGCCCGGTCCTGCACCACCGGCAGGCGCAGGTAAGCGCTGTCGAACTCCACCTCGGTGCGTCCGCTGCCCAGGCGCAGGTCCGGCCCCCACAGCAGCAAGTCGTCCTCTTGGGCCGGGCGCGACACCGCGAGCTCCGTGCGGTCGATGGCAATTCGCCGCCCGGCCAGCCAGCACAGCATGCCGATCATCAGCACCAGGTAAGTTTCCTCGGCATACACCCGAGTCAAGGGGTCGGCAATGTTCGACTGCACGCTGATCAACGCCCGACCGCCACGTACTGTCAGGCTGCCACGCAGGTCACGCAGGAACAGGCCGAAGCCCCCCATGCACTGACGCAAGGCCTTTTCCAGGTTCGGTTCGAGGATCAAGCCCCGGCAGATCAGGGCGAAACTGCCCAGCGGCATACCATGGCTGTCGAGGCCAAAGAACTCATCGTCCAGGCGCTGGATCAACGCCAGCCACAGCTGGGCGAACGCCTTGGCCGGCACCCGCGCCTGAGG
Source organism: Pseudomonas sp. yb_5 (assembly GCF_043103865.1). Lineage (NCBI taxonomy): Bacteria > Pseudomonadati > Pseudomonadota > Gammaproteobacteria > Pseudomonadales > Pseudomonadaceae > Pseudomonas > Pseudomonas sp. yb_5. The sequence continues at coordinate 18,342 of NZ_JBICKE010000104.1, read as the reverse complement.
CTGATCGAGCAGCTGCGGGGCGATGCCCACTGCAAGCAGCTGGGCGTCACGCTCGGCGGGGGTGTCGCGCAGAGCGTGGAGCATGGCGTTGAGGAAGTACACGGCGACTGAATCGCTTTCGCGCATGGCGGTTTTCGCTGTCTATGCTGAGTGGCAAAAAGTGCCAGGTTGTTTGAACAGATCCGGCATAGGCTGCAACAGAGCCTTTGCCTAGACTCGATCCCACTTCGGGGCCGCCAACCATTCTCGCAGAGCCTGGCCCGGTCCCGCCACGCCTTCGCAATCGGAGCCCTTATGAGCAGCGCAGAAATCTACGTCGTCAGTGCCGTCCGTTCAGCCATTGGTGGCTTCGGCGGTTCTCTCAAGGACCTGCCACTGGCCGACCTGGCCAGCGCCGTGACCCGCGCCGCCATCGAGCGCTCGGGCCTGGCCGCCGAGCAAGTCGGCCACCTGGTGATGGGCACGGTAATCCCCACCGAACCGCGTGACGCCTACCTGGCACGGGTAGCGGCAATGAACGCCGGCATCCCCAAGGAAACGCCGGCATTCAACGTCAACCGCCTGTGCGGCTCTGGCCTGCAGGCCATTGTCTCTGCGGCCCAGGGCCTGTTGCTGGGCGACACCGACGTGGCCGTCGCGGCCGGCGCCGAATCCATGAGCCGTGGCCCTTACCTGCTGCCACAAGCGCGCTGGGGTGCACGCATGGGTGATCTGCAAGGCATCGACTATACCGTCGGCGTACTGCAGGACCCCTTCCAGCACTTCCACATGGGCATTACCGCCGAGAACGTCTCGGCCAAGCATGGCATTACCCGCGAAATGCAGGACGAACTGGCCCTGACCAGCCAGCGCCGCGCTGCTCGTGCCATTGCCGAGGGCCGCTTCGCCAGCCAGATCGTTGCGCTGGAGCTGAAAACCCGCAAGGGCAGCGTGCAGTTCAGTGTCGACGAGCATGTGCGTGCTGATGTAACCGCCGAGCAACTGGCCGGTATGAAGCCGGTATTCAAGAAAGACGGTACCGTCACCGCCGGCAACGCCAGCGGTATCAACGATGGCGCCGCCGGCCTGGTGTTGGCCACAGGTGACGCGGTGCGCCGCCTGGGCCTGAAGCCTCTGGCACGCCTGGTGGGCTATGCCCACGCCGGGGTGGAACCTGAGCTGATGGGCCTGGGGCCGATCCCGGCCACCCGCAAAGTGCTGGAAAAAACCGGCCTGAACCTGCAAGACCTGGATGTGATCGAGTCCAACGAAGCCTTCGCCGCCCAGGCCTGCGCGGTAGCCCGCGAGCTGGGCTTTGACCCGGAAAAGGTCAACCCCAACGGTTCGGGCATTTCCCTGGGCCACCCAGTGGGTGCCACCGGTGCGATCATCGCCACCAAGGCCATCCATGAGCTGCAGCGCATCCAGGGCCGCTACGCGCTGGCCACGATGTGTATCGGCGGTGGCCAAGGCATCGCTGTCGTGTTCGAGCGCGTCTGAGGGAGGCTGACACATGAGCATTGAACAGATCGCCGTGATCGGCGCGGGCACCATGGGTAACGGCATAGCCCAGGTGTGCGCCATTGCCGGCTACCAGGTGCTGCTGGTGGATGTTTCCGACGCAGCGCTTGAGCGCGGTGTGGCCACCTTGAGCAAGAACCTCGAGCGCCAGGTCAGCAAAGGCACCCTCGACGCCGACAAAGCCGCAGCCGCCAAAGCCCGCATCCGCACCAGCACCGACTACACCCAGCTCAGCGCTGCACAGCTGGTGATCGAGGCGGCTACCGAGAACCTGCAGCTCAAGCAGCGCATCCTGCAGCAGGTGGCAGCCAACGTCGCCGCCGACTGCCTGATCGCCACCAACACCTCGTCGCTGTCAGTGACTCAACTGGCCGCCTGCATCGAGCACCCCGAGCGCTTCATTGGTGTGCACTTCTTCAACCCGGTACCGATGATGGCGCTGGTGGAGATCATTCGTGGCCTGCAGACCAGCGACAGCACCTACGCCCAGGCACTGCTGGTGACGGAAAAAGTCGGCAAGACCCCGATCACCGCCGGTAACCGCCCGGGCTTCGTGGTCAACCGCATCCTGGTGCCGATGATCAACGAGGCGATCTTCGTGCGCCAGGAAGGCCTGGCCAGTGCCGAGGATATCGACACCGGCATGCGCCTGGGCTGCAACCAGCCGATCGGCCCGCTGGCCCTGGCCGACCTGATCGGGCTGGACACCCTGCTGGCGATCATGGAGGCCTTCCATGACGGCTTCAACGACAGCAAGTACCGCCCTGCTCCACTGCTCAAGGAAATGGTCGCGGCCGGCTGGCTGGGGCGCAAGAGCGGTCGCGGTTTCTTCACCTACTGAGGACCAAGCACCATGCCCCCGGTCAATGCCGCAATGCGCTGTGCCAACTTTGAGGAGCGACGTGACCGGGCCATGGCATTGTTTGCCGAAAAGGGCTTTGGCCAGGTCAGCATGCGCGAGCTGGCGGCCCATGTGGGGCTGACCGCCGGCTCGCTGTACCATCACTTCCCCAGCAAGCAGGACCTGCTGTACGACTTGATCGAAGAGTTGTACGAAGAGCTGCAAGCCACGCTGGACCAGGCCCGCCGGGCCATGGCCCGTGGGGCATCGGCGTTGAGCTGCCTGATTGCTGCGCACTGGCAGCTGCATGCCGAGCGGCCGCTGCAGTTTCGGCTGGCCGAGCGGGATTTGTGTTGTTTGAGTGAGGCGCAACAGGCGCACCTTGCAGCGTTGCGCAAGCGTTATGAGGCAGGCTTGCTGCGCCTGATCGCACCGCAAGCAAAACTGCCGGGGCAAGCGTTGGACGCCACAGCGCATGTACTGGCGACGCTTCTCAATCAGCTGCCGGGGTTACTCAAAGCATTGCCTGAAGAACAGGGGTTGGAGCTGATGGAAAACTTGCTGGTCGGCGGGATTGAGCGGACACTGCGATAGCCTGCCAGGGCCCCTGCGCGGGCTTGCCCCGCGAAGAGGCCGGATGCCTCAACGCAACAGCGACTGGATCTGCTCGTGCAAGGTATCCAGGTCAAACGGCTTGGCCAGGATAGGTGCCTTGCGGGTGATCGGGCTACCAGATTCGAGAATCTCCGCCGGGTAGCCGCTGATGAAGATCACCTTCAGGTCTGGCCGCAACTTCACCGCGGGCTCGGCAATATCCACGCCCGAGATCCCTCCCGGCAAACGGAAGTCCGTCACCATCAGGTCCAGGTGCGGCTTGCTGGCCAGGATGGCAAACGCCTGCTCGCCATCTTCAGCCACCAGGACGTGGTACCCCTCACCCGCCAGGTAATCGCGCAAAATCATGCGAATCGCCGGTTCATCCTCGACGACCAGAACCACATCTTGTGCATCTTCACTCATGTTAACGCCTTGAAATACTTACAGTTGGCCATCAGACCCCAGGCTTACACAGAGGTTGCCCGCGCCTGGTCGTTTTGTTCTTTGAATGTTGCCAGCGGCAATTGCAGGGTGAATGTGGCACCCTTGCCCTCCTCGCTTTCAACCTGTATCCGGCCACCGTGCGCCTGGACGATCTGCTCGGAGATGTACAACCCCAGGCCCAGACCTCCGCTGGCCTGCTGGGCAGCGACCCGCTCGAACTGCTGGAAGATCCGCTGCTGGTTGACGGCGCTGATACCGATGCCGTGATCCTGTACCTGAACCCAGGCCATGCCGCCCTGCTCGAACACCCGTACCTGCACCGGATTGCGCTCGCCGTAACGCATTGCATTGGACAACAGGTTGGCCACTACTTGTTCAATCCGGAATTCGTCCCACTCCCCCTTCAGCGCTTCGCAACGCTGCAATTCGATGTGTGTTTCCAGGGCCAGGGCCTGTGCCGTGAAGTTTTCCACCAGCCCACGCACCAGTTGGCCCAAGTCAAACAGCTTGGGCCGCAGCGACAATTTACCGGTACGGATGCGCGAAACATCAAGCATGTCCTCGACCAACCGGATCAGGCTGTTGATCTGCCGCTCGTCACGCTCGACCATGGCCTGCAGCTTGTCGACACTGAAGGCGTCCAGGTTGCCCCGTGCCAGGTGCATCTTGCGCAACTGGGTTTCCAGGATCAGGCCATTGAGCGGCGTACGCACCTCGTGGGAGACGATCGACATGAAGTCGTCACGCATGCGCACGGCATGCTCCAGCTCACACCGTGCCACCTGCAGCTGGCTGAGCAGCAGCTCCTGTTCCTGGCGGCTCTGCTCCAGGGCTTCCAGTTGCCGGCCAAGCACCTTGCGCTGGCGGAACAGGTCGACGAACACCGAGACCTTGCTTTTCACCGCCAGGGTGTCGAGCGGCTTGTGCAGAAAGTCCACGGCCCCGCTCTCGTAGCCCTTGAAGGCATAATTCATCTCGCGGCCCGCCGCACTGACGAAGACAATCGGGATGTGCTTGGTCTTGTCGGTGCCGCGCATCAGCTCGGCCAGTTCGAAACCGTTCATGCCCGGCATCTGCACATCGAGAATGGCCAGTGCAAACTCGTGCTCGAGCAGCAACGACAACGCAGCCTCGGCAGACTGGGCCTGGTGCACCTCACGGTCCTCGCCCTGGATCAGGGCCTCGAGCGCCAGCAGGTTTTCCGGCAAGTCGTCGACAATCAACAGTTTGGCGATGGTGTGGCTTAGCATGCGCTGTATTCCAAGGTCGCGAGCAACTGCCCGATACCGCTCAGAGTAAGGATATGGTCGGGCTGGTGCAGGGCCAGAGCGGCCTCCGGCATCAGGGCAACCTGTGCGTCACGAGGGTCCTGGACGATCGTGCGCCCCCCATTGTTCTTGATGTATGCAAGGCCCCTGGCGCCGTCTTCGTTGGCCCCGGTGAGCAGCACACCCAGCAGGCCGTCGCCGTAGGCATCGGCCGCCGAGATGAACAGGAAATCAATCGCGGGGCGCGAGAAATGCACCGGTTCCTCCTGGCTCAGCGACAGCGTCAGGTCGCGCTCCACCGACAAGTGGTAACCCGGCCCCGCCACATAGATCTGCCCGCTGCGGATCCTCTCCTTGTCATGTGCCTCGCACACCGGCCGATGCAGCCGCCGCTGCATCACGCCAGCCAGCTGGCTGTGGCGATCGTCCGGCAGGTGCAACACGCAGAGCACCGGGATGGCAAACGCCGATGGCAGCGCGCCGAGCACCTGGAACAATGCCGCCACGCCACCCGCCGAGGCGCCGATCACCACTGCACGTACGCCGTTCATGATTTACGGAAGATCCGTTGGGGCTTGACCAGCGGCTCGAAACGTTCGCTGTAGGCCGAAAAGTCCACCGACTCCTTGCTACCCAACACCAGGAAACCGCGGTGGCAGAGCGACTCATGGAACAGGCCGAGCGCCCGATCCTGCAGGTCCTTGTTGAAGTAGATCAGCACATTGCGGCACGACACCAGTTGGGTCTCGGAGAACACGCTGTCGGTGGCCAGGCTGTGGTCGGCGAAAGTCACGTTGTCGCGCAGGCTGCTGTCCATGATGGCGTTGCCATAGGCGGCGGTGTAGTACTCGGCAAAGTCACGACGGCCACCGGCCAGGCGGTAGTTTTCCTCGTATTCGCGCATGCTCTGCATCGAGTAGATGCCCTGCTTGGCCTTGTCCAGCGAATGCGGGTTGATGTCGGTGGCGTAGATGATGGTGCGTTCAAGCAACCCTTCCTCACGCAACAGGATGGCCATGGAATACACCTCTTCCCCCGTGCTGCAACCCGCGATCCAGACCTTGATCGAGGGCCAGGTCCGCAACAGCGGCACCACTTCGTTGCGCACGGCAAGGAAGTGGTCAGGGTCACGGAACATCTCGCTGACCGGGATCGTCAGGTACTGCAGCAACTGCATGAACATGCCCGGGTCGTGCAGCACGCGCTCCTGCAGCGCGGACACCGTCAGGCAATCGAACTGACGCAGCGCGTGGAGAATCCGGCGCTTGATCGAAGCGCCGGAATAATTGCGGAAATCGTAGCTGTACTTGAGGTAGATCGCCTCGATCAGCAGCCGGATCTCGATGTCGGTGTTGCGTTCGCTAGTCAAATTCGCTCCAGTTGCGGCAGCCAGACACGGATCAACGAGAACAGGCGGTCCAGGTCGATCGGCTTGGCCAGGTAATCATTGGCACCGGCTTGCAGGCAACGCTGCTGGTCATCCTTCATGGCCTTGGCGGTCACCGCGATGATCGGCAGTTTGCGCCAGCGCGGTTGCTGACGGATCAGGCGGGTAGCCTCGAACCCATCCATCTCCGGCATCATCACGTCCATCAGCACCAGGTCGATGTCGTCGTGCTGCTCCAGGCGCTCGATGGCTTCGCGCCCGTTGCGGCCGATTTCGACAATGGCGCCCTTGTGCTCCAGGGCACTGGTCAGGGCGAAGATATTACGCACATCGTCGTCCACCAGCAGCACCTTGCGGCCCTCGAACACCTTGTCGCGGCTGCGCGCGGTCTTGAGCATGCGCTGACGTTCGTTGGACAACTGCGATTCGACCTTGTGCAGGAACAGTGTCACTTCGTCCAGCAGGCGCTCTGGCGAACGTGCGCCCTTGATGATGATCGAGCGTGAATACTTGAGCAGGTCGGCTTCTTCCTCACGGGTGAGGTTGCGGCCGGTATACACGATCACCGGCGGGAAGGCGCGGATATCCTCTGCGGTCATGCGTTTGAGCAGCTCGTTGCCGAGCATGTCTGGCAGCTTGAGGTCGATGATCATGCAGTCGTAGATGTTCTGGCGCAACAGCGCCAGGGCATCCTGGGCCATGGCCACGGCCGTGATCTCGACATCGTCGTCGCCGATCAGCCGGGCGATGCTCTCGCGCTGCAGGTCGTCGTCTTCCACCAGCAGGATGTGCTTGAGCTTTTGCGTAAGCTTGGCTTCCAGGCGAGCGAACACCTCCTTGAGCTCCTCGCGGCTGGTGGGTTTGACCGCATACCCCACCGCCCCCATGTGCATGGCCGCCTCGACGCGGTCTTCCACCGAAATGATGTGCACCGGGATATGGCGGGTGCCGGCCTGCTCCTTGAGGCGCTGCAGGACGGTCAGGCCCGAGTGGTCGGGCAGGCGCATATCCAGCAGGATCGCATCCGGAATGTACTGGGCGGCCAGCTCGAAGCCTTCGTCGGCGCCATGGGCCACCAGGCAGCTGTAGCCCAGCTCATGGGCCAGGTCGAAGAGGATGCGGGCAAAGTTGGGCTCGTCTTCGATCACCAGAATGCAACGGGTATCGAAAGGGGCGCGCTCGCGGTCGTCGGCAAAAGCCGGTGCCGGGCGCATGACCGCGGCGGCCAACGGCGCTTGCGGTACAGGCGGCAACGCATCGACGGCCGGGCGCAGGCTTTGTGGCTCGACGCCTTCGTCCTCGGCGGCATAGCGCTCCGGCAGAATCAGGCTGAACACGCTGCCTTGCCCGGGGCTGCTGTCGACATTGATCTGGCCACCGAGCAAATGCGCCAGGTCACGGGAGATCGACAGGCCCAGGCCAGTGCCGCCATAGCGGCGATTACTGGTGCCATCGACCTGGTGGAAGGCGCCGAAGATCGCCTGCTGCTGATCGGCCGCAATGCCGATGCCGGTGTCACGGACCGCGAACACGATACCGCTGCCAGCCTGGAAGCTGACGTTCATGCTGACCTGGCCACGCTCGGTGAACTTGATGGCGTTGGACAGCAGGTTCTTGAGGATCTGCTCCAGGCGCTGACGGTCGGTGAACAGCGTGGTCGGTACCTGCGGCTCGACCTTGACCTCGAAGGCCAGCCCCTTGTGACCGGCAAGTGGCTGGAACATGCCGCGCAAGCCGTCGACCAGTCGCTCGACCTGGGTGGTCTCGGGCCGTACTTCGAGCTTGCCAGCCTCGACCTTGGCGATATCGAGGATGTCGTTGATAAGATTGAGCAGATCGTTGCCGGCCGAGTAGATGGATTCGGCGAACTTGACCTGCTCTTCGCTGAGGTTGCCTTCACCGTTTTCTGCCAGCAGCTTGGCCAGGATCAGCGAGCTGTTGAGCGGCGTGCGCAGCTCATGGGACATGTTGGCGAGGAATTCGGACTTGTACTTGCTCGATCGCTGCAGGTCGTCGGCCCTGGCTTGCAGCTCCAACTGCGCCTGGCTCAGTTCATCGTTCTTGCGGTCCAGTGCTTCAGTGCGTTCGGACAACTGCTCGTTGGTCTGCTCGAGTTCGGCCTGTTGGGTCTCCAGATGGGCCTGCGACTCCTTGAGCACCCGTGACTGCTCTTCGAGCTCTTCGTTGGCAGTCTTGAGTTCTTCCTGCTGCACCTGCAGCTCTTCGTTGAGTTGCTGGGTTTCGGCCAGCACTTCCTGCAGGCGCTGACGATAACGGGCACTCTCGATCGACATGCCCAGGTTGCCGCCGACCCGTTCCAGCAGCTCTTCATCCCGCTCTTGCAAGGGGCGCAGGAAACCCAGCTCGATCACCCCGTTGATCTGCCCGTCTTCGGTCGCCGGCATCAGCAGCGCACTGCGCGGCAAGCCGCTGCCCAGGCCGGAACTGAGGCGATAGAAGTCTTCGGGCAGGTCGTCCAGGCGCAGCAAGCGGCCTTCGCGGACCGCCTGGGCCAACAGGCCATGGTGGTCCGGTTCGACCTGCTCGCGGGCCTGCTCTTCAGCACCCAGGCCATAACAGGCCACGCGCACCAGCCGGCCATGCTCGTCGCGCACGTACACGGCGCCCACCACGCTGCCCAGATAAGAGGCAAAAAAGCGCAGGATGTTCTCGCCAAGCATGGGCAGGGTCAGTTGCCCGAGCACCTGCTGCGCCAACTGAGTCTGGCCGCTGCGCAACCAGGCCTGGTGCTCCAGGCGCTGCGCCGACCGTTGCTGGGCCTGCAGGTTTTCATCGTAGCTGGCCGAAAGTGCCAACAGGTCGCGACGGCCCAGGTAAGCCAGCAATGCACTGAGGCCGACAATGAACAGCACGAAAGACGAGATCGCCATCACAGTGACGGAACTGACTTTTTCGTTGCGGGCCATACGCAGTTGTTGTTCGGTACTGATCAGGTCATCGAATTCCTTGCGGATTTCATCGGTGATGCGCTTGCCCCGGCCGTTGCCGATCAAGGTCTGGTAATCGCCTTGGCTGCGGCGCAGGTTAATCATCTGGTTGCCGAAGTCGTTCCAGGCCTGCTGCAAGGCGATCAGCCGATCGATGCGGTCGACCTGTTGGGGGTTGTCCTCGACCATGCCGCGCAGGCTCTGCAGGCTGCCGAAAATGCGTGGCTTGGCCACCTCGTAGGGGTCAAGGAAGCGCTCGTCGCCCGTGATCAGGAAGCCGCGCATGCCCGTTTCCATATCGATCGACAGCTTGACCGTATCGTTGGCATTGCCGATCACCCGGTCGGTGTGCTCGACCCACTGCATGGCCGAAAGCAGGTAGTTGATCACCGCGACGAAGGCCACGGCCCCCAGCAGGCCAACCCCCAAGGGAAGGCCGATGTTGCGGCTCAACAGCTTGCGAAAGCTTCGCTGGTCCATCGAGGCTGCTTGAATCATGAGAAAACGCCCGAGCTAGAAAAGTCCATTGAAAAGAGTGGCCGATCAGTCGTTATTGTTATCTGCCACTGCGCTGTCCTGATAAGCGAGTCTAACCAGCTTTGACAGGTCTGGCAGGGCATTAAGCCAGTATTTGAAGGTTGCGTTCGGCAATCGTTCCATCTGTTTGCATGGAGCGGTATCCTCGGGAACTTCTGATGCCGCGCGGTGCACAGATTAAAGACACTCATTTGTACAGGATTTGAACCATGCACCTTCTGGTAGTCGAAGACGACGACATCGTACGCATGCTGATGGTCGAAGTGCTCGACGAGCTGGGCTACAAGGTCATCGAGGCAGAAGACGCCGCAGCCGCCCTGCGGGTACTCGAGGATCCGGACCAAGCGCTGGCACTGATGATGACCGATGTAGGGCTGCCGGACATGCGAGGTGAAGTGCTGGCGGGCAAAGCGCGCGAACTGCGGCCACTATTACCGGTGCTGTTCGCCAGCGGCTACGCCGACAGCTTCAATGTACCGGAGGGCATGCACCTGATCGGCAAGCCCTTCAGTATCGACAAGTTGCGGGACACGGTGGTGGGTATTCTGGGTAACCCTTGAGCACGGTGTCGCCTGTTTCGCTCGTAGGAGCGGGCTTGCCCGCGAAGAGGCCGACACAGGCAACCCACCTCACAGCGCTCTGCGCAGCAGATAGGTATCCATGATCCACCCCTTGCGCGCCCGCTCCCGCTCACGCACTTCCAGTATCTGTGCCTTGACTGCCTGCAACGGCCCGGCAATCAGCACTTCATCCTCGGTCCCCAGGTACGCCCCCCAATAGATAGTCAACGCCGGGTCATCGAGCCCGGCAAAGGCGCACTGCCCGTCGAGCATCACCACCACATTGTCGATAGGCCCCTGCCCGGCCAGGCGTCGCCCCGGCAGCACAGTCAGGGGCTCGCCGATGCGGTTGAGCGGCACCTGGTGCCGCGCCGCAAGCGCCTGCACACTGCTGATGCCAGGGATGACCTGCAAGCGCAACGTCACGCCGTGTTCGCGGACCAGGTCGAGAATACGCAGGGTGCTGTCGTAGAGGGTGGGCTCGCCCCACAGCAAGAAGGCACCTGTTTCCCCGTCGCCGATTTCCTCCTCGATCAGGCGCGCATACAGCGCAGCACGCCGCCGGTGCCAGCTCTGCACCGCACCCAGGTAGTCCTCCGCCTGCACATCGCGCAACGGGTCGACCACCGGCACCAGGCGATAGCCACCTTCGGGACGGTAGCGCTGCAGAATGACCTTGCGCAGGCGCACCAGCTCATCCTTGCCGTCGCCCTTGTCGAGCACGAAGAACACGCTAGCGCTACGCAGCGCATCGACTGCTTCATAGGTGACCTGGCGCGGGTCACCCGCGCCGATGCCGATCAACAACAGGTCTTTCATTGCCCTGCCCTTTGCGCAAACCCACCTCTATTGTCAGGCGGCTACCGGTATTTGGCAAAGCGGCCGCTTAGAAGATCGAGAAGTTGTAGCTGACAATGACCCGCGTCTCATCCATGTCACGCGCCCACCTTTCATAGTTGCTGCGGTAAGTGGAATTACGCAGGCGTACGCTGACATCCTTGAAAGTGCCACTTTGTACCTGGTACTTGAACTCGGTGTCGCGCTCCCACTCCTTGCCTTCGGCACGGCTGCCCGGCACCTTGATATTGTCACCGTTGATGTAACGGGTGAAGAAGGTCAGGCCGGGCACACCCAGCGCCTTGAAGTCGTAGTCATAGCGTACTTGCCAGGAGCGCTCCTGGGCAGCGGCGAAATCATTGACCTGGGCGTAGTTGACCAGGTACGGGTTGCTGCCATCCAGGTACGGCATGGCGCTGTTGCCATACATGCGCTGCCAGCCGGCGCTGATCTTGTGGCCACCGAGGCTATAGCCAAGCATGCCGCTGAAGGCGCGATGGTCGATTTCACCCGCACGGGCATTGCCGATGTCATCACTTTTGATCAGCCGTAAGTCAGCCGACAGGCTGCCCACCGCCAGCGGTTGACTGGCCACCAGCCCGAGAAAGTGCTGGCGATAGATGTTCTCCAGTTTGGCCACTTGGTACTGGGCGCTGAAACGCTCGTTGAAGCGATAGTCGACACCGGCCAGGTCGAAGTGGTCGGCTTCGGTATCGCAAGCATAACGCTTGTTCTTGCAATGCACGCGGATGTCCTGGCGGTCGGTGGAATCCCGAGCCGTGTATTTGTCCAGGCGAGCCAGGGTGAACTTCAGGTCGTGCAGTTCTTCGGAGGTGAGCATGGCACCCTGGAACAGGGTCGGCAGCAGACGGCCATCGTTGTACTTGAGCAACGGCACATCCGGCATCATTGAGCCGTACTTGAGCACAGTACTGGAGACCTTGACCTTGGCCGCCAGGCCCATCTTCGCATACTGGTCGGCCGAGTGCCGGGGATCGTGACCGGACGAGGGCAGCAACCCACTGTTACTGTCGGCCGGGCTGGAATCCAGTTTGAAGCCGAACATGCCCAGCGCATCCACTCCGAAACCTACCGGGCCTTGCGTATAACCCGATTGCACATTGAGGATGAAGCCTTGTGCCCACTCTTCGCGCTTGGATGCGCCCTGGCTGGAACTGCTGTAACCGTCCCGGAAGTCCCGGTTGAAATAGACATTGCGTGCTTCAACCTTGGCACTGCTGTCTTCAAGAAACCCGGCAGCCTGGGCGTTGACACCGGCACACAACAGAAACAGGCCGGTAACACGGCGCCCGGGGGCGAGGGGAAAAGGGGAAAACATGCGAAGAAACATCCAGAATTAACACGATTTAACAACCTGCGGCACGCATTGGCCACCGTACTGCGGCAAGCCAGAACATGAGTCGGCCATTATCTGAAATGATCGCGCAAAGGCTCTGACGCAGGCCATTGGACCATGGTCTAGCCCCCCGGTCGCGCAACCGCAGAAAAACCGCCAAATACCGCACGCAAAACTGGGAAAGTTCCCGGCTTACTTGCAAAAAGTTAGCAGTTTACCCGGTAGCCATGAATGACTACACTCGATATCAGCGAACAGTGGAACCCACCTGCGTGGCCGGCGTTTTACTCTTTTTCAATGTTCGTCACGCCCTGCCACGACCGACGTACAGGAGTGATTACAGTGTCCAGACTTGCAGAGTTTCGTGCTGCCGAAAAAGCGCTCCAGGAACAGATGGCGCAACTGGAAGCGTTGAAAAAGGATGCCGGCCTCAAACGCGAAATCGAATTCGAGCAGAAACTAGTCGGCCTGATGAAAAGCTATGACAAGAGCCTGCGCGATATCATCGCCATCCTCGACCCGAAGGCTGTGGCCCGCGCTTCCAGCACACCCGCCAAGCAACAACGCCGCCCACGGGTGGTCAAGGTCTATCAGAACCCGCACACCGGCGAGCGAATCGAGACCAAAGGCGGCAACCACCGCGGTCTCAAGGCCTGGAAAGAACAGTATGGGGCCGCCACGGTAGAAAGCTGGGTACGCTGATGAAATGTGCACACAGGCTTCACACTTTTTTCACAAGGACTGGCTCAGTATCGAAACAGCTAAAGGATTAGCGACCCCATCACGCGCCCGCACATGCGGGCCTCTAATTTCAGCGCCCTGCCTTTGCAGGGCGCTTTCATTTGCGCAATCGGTGCACTGCCGTATCATGGCCAGCCTGTCTGTTTTGCCGGCGCCCTGCGCCCGGCCCCGTCTCAGGAGTTCCCATGAGCCTGCACGATCTGCAAACCCTGCCTGGTGTCACCGCGCAACCTGACGCCGCCACCGCCCAGTTCGTCTTCAACCACACCATGCTGCGGGTCAAGGACATCGAGAAGTCGCTGGACTTCTACACCCGCGTGCTGGGCTTCCGCCTGGTGGACAAGCGTGACTTCCCTGAAGCCGCTTTCAGCCTGTACTTCCTGGCCCTGGTCGACCCGGCACAGATCCCCGCTGATGACACCGCCCGCCACCAGTGGATGAAGTCGATCCCTGGCGTGCTGGAGCTGACCCACAACCATGGCACCGAAAACGATGCCGAGTTCGCCTACCACAATGGCAACACCGACCCGCGCGGCTTTGGCCATATCTGCATTTCGGTACCCGACGTACGCGCCGCTTGCGCGCGCTTCGAGGAACTGGAAGTACCGTTCCAGAAACGCCTGCAGGACGGGCGCATGAACCACCTGGCCTTCGTCAAGGACCCGGACGGTTACTGGGTCGAAGTGATCCAGCCAACCGACCTCAAGGACTGAGCGTTCGTCGCGGCGCGCTCGTCGGGCCGGGAACTCCCGGCCTCTTGCTGTGGTATATGAAGGTAACTGCTTCACATGCCACAGCGAGGTAAGGACGATGCAATCTCTTCACTGTGAATACCGCGAGCACACCATCACCGCCAGCGTGATGCCCCACCCCGACTCACCCCTGCCCTATGCCGCCGGCTGCCTGATCACGGCACCTGACGGGCACACCAGCAAGCGCATGTCGATGCCAATGCAGTTCTTCTCCGACCTTGAGAATGCGCAGCATGTGTCACTGGCCCATGGCCGTGCACTGGTCGACAAGCAGCTCGATGGCGGGAACAAGGTGTTCTGACCCTGGTTTCGCCAGCCCCCTTCGCAGCTAAAGCCGTGAAGGGGGCTGGGGCAACTAGATAGCGCGCGCGTACGCCACAGCCGCATCCACCTGCTCCTGCGATGGCCTTACCCCGGTGTACAACACGAACTGTTCCAGCGCCTGCAACGCAATGACCTCCAGCCCAGTGATCACCGGCTTGCCCAACGCCTGAGCCCGGCGAATCAGCGGCGTCTGCGCCGGCATCGCCACCACATCGAACACCCGCTCCGCCGCCGCGATGGCGTGCTCGGGAAACGCCAGCTCATCTGCCTCCTGCCCGCCTGCCATACCGATCGGCGTCACGTTTACCAGCATCGGCGGGCAGATATCGCCAGGCTCAGGCATCCAGCGATAACCACAGACATCCGCCAACTGACGCCCGGCCTGCTCGTTGCGTGCAACGATAATGCCTTCGGCAAAGCCGGCATCGCGCAAGGCGCTGGCCACGGCCTTGGCCATACCCCCGCTGCCTCGCAGGGCAAACGCAGTGCCCGGATCGACCTGGTGCTGCACCAGCAATTGGCGCACGGCCAGGTAATCGGTGTTGTAAGCCTTCAGGTGGCCATTGCAGTTGACAAGGGTATTGACCGACTCGATGGCCGCCGCCGAGGGATCGATTTCATCGACCAAAGCCATGCAGGCTTCCTTGTAGGGCATCGACACCCCACAGCCGCGAATACCCAAAGCGCGGATCCCTGCCACCGCCGCCGGCAGGTCATCGGTGCGCATGGCCTTGTAATAGAAATCCAGGCCCAGCTGCTGGTACAGGTGGTTGTGAAAGCGCACGCCGAAGGTCCCCGGGCGACCGGCCAGAGAGATGCAAAGCACGGTGTCCCGGCTTGGAGTTGTCGGCATAACAGGCTCCTTAGTCATGACTGAAACGTTTATTCAGCGTAACAGAGTCAGCCACTGGTCGTCCCTTACACAACCTTTACCGTTTCCCTGTGCTCGGTTGACAGAGAACGGAGTCAAAGTAACAAGGCCCGAACGTGGTAACGGTTGATAGGAGCAATGATCACTATCGAGGAAGTTGATTTCAAACTGCCCCGGCTGCTGCGTATGGTGGAGCCATGTTTCACAGGAGGTCCCCATGGCCACTATCCAGATCATGTCCGTTGTCGGTAGCGCCGTTCCCACCTCACTGCGTGAGCAGGGCCTGCTGGCGTGCTGGTACCTGGTTCGCAACGGCGAAGCCGTCAGCGGCCCGATGCCGACGCTCGCATCAGCCCGGGCACTGGCCGAACAGTTGCAGCCAGGCACCTTGGCTGCCTGACCCGAATTTGTTGTGCGTTGCTCCCTATGCCCCTGTTGCCCGCCAAACTGGCGGGCTTTTTTTGTTCTTCACGGATTGCCGGGGTTGCCACCTCGTGTTTGGCCGCTACTGCCCAACTGACTGGTCAGCACCATGACCTTGCCTTGCAGCCGGCCTACGGTCATCACCAGCTCGTTTCGTTCCTTGGCGAGCAGATCAGCTTTTGCCTGGGCCTCCCGTCGGGCATCCCGTTCGATGTCCAGCAGTTCTGTCAGGTGGCGGATGACTGCAAGCTCCGCGTTGTCCATCGCGCGGTCGACTGCATCTCTGGACAACCACTTGCGCAGCCACAGAAACGCACCTAGCAGTACAGTCCCCGTACCGCCCAACCAAGTGACGGTGCCCGGGCCGAGGTCGGTCGGATCCATGTGAACCTCATTACAGATGATGATGTGATCAGCCCCGGAGAAAAATGTCTCGTTAGCTTTCCTTGTTCGCGCGCTTAATTTAGCCTACAGCTAACAGCACCACAAGAGCAGATTTAGCCATGCGCACATTTAGCAGCAAGCTAAACACTGGCATGCTTCACCCCATGGACATCTACCAAATTCGCAAGCACAACCTGGTGAAACTGATCGGTAGCCAGAGAAAGGGGACCTGCGCAGAGCGCTGGGGGATGGCGCCTGCACACCTGAGCCAGATCCTTTCGGACAAGACCGTGAAAAACCTGGGCGATGACGTGGCCCGTCGCATCGAGGGCATCGAAGGCCTGCCACGGGGCTGGTTCGACGCACTGTCGCTAGGCGAACATGCGCAAGGTGCTGTCGAGGCAGGTGACAACAAACTCTCAGCAGCCGACCTGGTCAAGCAGATGCTGGCCCGAAGCGGCAAAGGGATCTCTGAAGAAACCCGGCAAAGGCTGCTGGCAGCTGCGCAAGAGCCTGCAGATACCACGCTGCTGAAAGCCGAGCCGCTTCGCCCCGGCCTGGTCGGTGACGAAGTGTGGATTGCCCACTATGACGTGCGGGCCGCCATGGGCGGTGGCCAGATCCCCCACGACTACCCCGAGATGTTCAAGGACGTTCGCGTCAGCCCCAGCCACCTGCGCGAGCTGGGCGTAGAGTTCAGCGAGCACTATCACCTGAAGATGGTGACCGGCTGGGGTCAGTCGATGGAGCCGACCATCAGGCACCGCGACCCGCTGATCGTCGATGTCAGCATCCGCGAGTTCGTCGGCGATGGCATCTACTTCTTTTCCTGGGGCGACCACATCTACATCAAGCGGCTACAGATCGCGGACGAGGACCACTTCGAGATGATCTCCGACAACTCGCGGCACAAAGACCGCATGATTCGTCGGGAAGAGACCTACATACAGGCCAGGGTCCTCCTGGTGTGGAATGCCCACCTGGTATAAACCGAAGCCCGCCCTGACCGGCGGGCTTTTGCTGAAGCTCAGAAAGGTGCCGCCTCCTCGACCTGCATCTCGCAGTCGCGCTCGACGACAAAATCATCACGCTCTTCCACGCTAGAGCGCGCCCATCGCACCGTCACGCTAGCATCATCGTTGAACGTCAACTGTAACTCGGGCGTTTCCAGCAACTGGCCCATCACCTCCTCCCATTCCGCTTCACCGTCGGTATCCAGGCGGTGCACCACTACCCAACGCTGCGTCTGCGCGAGTGGGTGGTTGATCATTGACGATACCCGCAGGCTAAGCCGCTCTATTCCAGTCATTTCCTGGCGCTGTTGGGGTCCCGACTGCATGTGCCTAGACATATTCTTATCCTGATAGCTGTATATTCGTACAGTATTCAGCTAAAGCTTATCTCACCGCCAAAGCCAGCGTAAAGCTCCATCGCGAAAAATTTCGCCAGTAGGTAACATCCCCCAAAGCGAAATTAATTTAGCCAAAAGCTATTGATTTGATTTTAGCCACAGGCTAATTTTGTGTTCGACCGCCATTTGCACGGCTGCTCAACCACTCAAACCCTTTCGCCAGGAGCTCCCCATGGCCGTAGATATCAGCCACCTCACCATCGCCACGCCGATAGCCGTCTCCTCAACCAACCCCGTTGCTCTGGAGCTAAACGGTGCTGAAGCGATTGCCCGCTTCCCCAGCATCGTGACGGTGCTCAGCGATGGCTCGATCCAGTTTTCAGCACCCACCAAAGGTGCTTCGAGCAAAAGCACCCACAGGACACGCTGCGAATGGACAGAAACGCAAGACTGGACGCTGGCCAGCGCCCAGAATCACTGGAATCGCCAGACCATGACGCTGACCAAGGTCAACTCGGCGCAGAAGGTGGTCATTGCCCAGATGCACGTACGCGGGGATGACGGCCCGCCGGTAAAGGTGTTCTGGAACAAGGGCAACATCACCTTCGGGTTTCGGCGCACCTTCAACCAGACCGATCCGGTGAACTCCACAGTTTTGAAGGGGGTGCCACTGGGTGCGACGTTCCACATCAGCATTCACACCACGTCTGAAGGCGTGGTAAACGTGACGGCCGAATGCAACGGGGTATCCGCCTCGTCGGGCGATTTGCAGCTCGACAGCACCTGGGCTTCACACCTGTTCGAGTTCCACGGCGGGGTCTACAACCAGGTCGATTACACCGACGCAACACCCGCCGAGGACGGCTCGATCTGCATCATCAGCGAGCTCTTGCTCATCCACCGCTGAACGTCGATGCCCAGCCCTGCTAGCACAAGCCCTCATGGCGTCGCATGAATGCAAAAAGCCCAGCGCGGGGCTGGGCTTCTATCAGCTGGGCTGAACAGTACTTCCGCCAGCCTTTACACACTGTACTGGCAGTTACTCCAGTGTAAGGGATCCATCATCCCCACATTCCAACCGTCCACCTGATTCCCGATGCTGTGCTCCCGATTTCTTTCTGGAGCCAGCCCGCCATGATGCGCCCCGACAGCAAAGTCGAAAAAGTCTACCTCACCCCAAGCCCGTGGACTTTCGAAAGTCCATCGACGGCCTCACAGCC